>CAYLJK010000096.1:0-8218 GCA_964383975.1 uncultured Gemmatimonadales bacterium
CCCAGCCGCGGATGCGGGTCGTGGGGATGGACGCCGCGCCGCCGACGGTCCTGGTGCGCGACTCCGCGGCACTTGGAGTCGCCGCCGCGGCCGGGCTCGACTTCGCGGCGCTGCGCGCGGCGCCGGCCGGCACCCGCCGGCTGGACGGCTTCACGGGCCAGCTGGACCTGCGCCGCGTCGTCACCCGCGAGGCGACGGCCCCGAACGTCATCGGCGTCCTCGAGGGGAGCGACCCGGTGCTCCGCGGCGAGTACGTGGCCTTCACCGCCCACATGGACCACGTCGGCGTCGGCCGGCCGGTCGCCGGCGATTCCATCTACAACGGCGCGGACGACAACGCGTCGGGAACCACCGGCGTCATCGAGCTGGCCGAGGCGTTCGCCGCGATGACGCCGCGCCCGCGGCGCTCGCTGGTCTTCATGCTCGTCTCGGGCGAGGAGAAGGGGCTCTGGGGGAGCGAGTACTACGTGGCCCATCCCACCGTGCCGCTGGCGCAGACGGTGGCGGCGATCAACATGGACATGATCGGCCGCAACTGGCGGGACACGGTCTCGGTGATCGGCAAGGAGCACTCGACGCTCGGCGAGGTGGCGAACCGCATCGCCCGCGAGCGCCCGGAGCTGAACATGCAGCTGGTGGACGACCTCTGGCCGAACGAGAACTTCTACCGGCGCTCCGACCACTTCAACTTCGCGCGCAACGGCGTGCCGATCCTCTTCTTCTTCAACGGCACGCACGCCGACTACCACCGCCCCTCTGACCACCCGGACCGCATCGACGCGGAGAAGGCCGCGCGCATCGTGCAGATGGTCTTCTACCTCGGGCTGGACGTGGCCAACACGACCGCGCGCCCGCAATGGAACGAGGAGAGCCGGCGCCGCATCGTGGAGGAAGGGCGGTAGCGCCGGCCCCCATGCGCCGCGCGGGGCCGCTCCTCCTCGTTGCGGCCGCGGCCATCCTGGCTGCCGGCTGCGACGACGGGAGCGGCCCCGGCCCCACCCCGCTGGACAGCGCCGTCGAAGCCGCGGCGGCCACCATCACCCCCACCTACGTCGGCGATTGGATCGCCCGGCTCGCGGACGACTCCACGCTCGGCCGCGACACGCCGAGCCCGCAACTGGGCATCGTGGCGGGCACCATCGCCCTCACCTTCCTCGCGCAGGGACTGCCGGGCGCCTTCGCCGGCGACTACATGCAGTTCTGGCCGTTCGTCGTTCCTCCCGGCCCGGCCACCGGGTCGCCACGCGCGCCGCGGGCGAGCGACGCGCCCAACGTGGCCGCCGTCCTCCAGGGGAGTGACCCGGCGCGGCGTGGGCAGGTGGTCGTGGTCGTGGCGCACATGGACCACCTCGGCATCGGACCCGCGGTCGGCGGGGACTCCATCTACAACGGCGCCGACGACAACGCCTCCGGCACCGCCGCGCTGCTGGCCATCGCCCGGGCGTTCGCCTCGCTCCCCGAAGCCCCGCCGCGCACGGTGCTGTTCCTCGCGGTCTCGGGGGAGGAGTACGGGCTGTGGGGGAGCGAGTACTTCGCGGCCCACCCGCCCGTGCCCGTGGACTCGATCGTCGCGGCGGTCAACCTCGACATGATCAGCCGCAACAGCGTCACGACCGTGCTCGTCGGCGGCCTGCTGCTCTCGACCCTCGGCGATCAGGCCACCGCGGCCGCCGCCCGCCATCCCGAGCTTGCGCTGGCGGTCGCGCCGGGGCCGGCCGGCGGCTCCGACCACGTCCCGTTCGCCGCGCGCGACATCCCCTGGATCTTCTTCTTCACCGGGCTCCACGCGACGTACCACACCCCGGACGACGAGGTCGCCCTCACCGATCCGAACCAGGCGGCACGCATCGCGCGGCTCGCCTTCTACACGGTGCACGCCGCGGCCAGCACGCCGGAGCGGCCGGCCTGGAAGGTCGGGTTCGGCGCCGCCGTGCCGTGATCCGCGTCGGCCCGGCGGGCTGGTCGTATCCCGACTCCCCGGGGAAGGTGTACCCGGCCGACGCGCCGAAGCGGTTCGACGTCCTCGCGTTCCTCGCCGGGTACTTCGACACCATCGAGATCAACGCGACATTCTACCATCCGCAGCCGCCGCGGACGTGTGCCTCGTGGGCCGGGCGGGTGGCGCACAACCCCCGCTTCCGCTTCACCGCGAAGCTGTGGCGGCGCTTCACCCACGGCCCGGGCAACGCCCTCGCCCCGGGCCGCGTGCGCGCCGCGGCCGACTGGACGGCGGACGACGTGCGCCTCGCGACCGAAGGGCTCGACGTGCTCTGTCAGGCCGGCTGCTTCGGCGCGCTGCTCGCGCAGTTCCCGTGGTCGTTCCGGCCGGGGCCCGACGCCTGGGCGGTGCTCGAGCGACTGGCCGGGGACTTCGGCGGCTGGCCGGTCGTCGTCGAGCTGCGCCACGGCGCGTGGGCGCGCCGCGAACACGCCCGCCGGCTCGCGGCGCTGGGCCTCGGCTTCTGCAACATCGACCAGCCGGTCATCGGCGACTCCATGGGCCCCACGGCCGGCGTGACGAGCGGCGTCGGGTACGTGCGGTTCCACGGCCGGCGCACGGACCGCTGGTTCGAGGCGAACGAGGATGCCGCGGAGCGCTACGACTACCTCTACACGGCCGAGGAGCTGGAGCCGTGGGTGGAGCGCATCCGCCGCGTCGCCGCCGCCTCGGGCGTCGGGGACGTGTACGTGGTGAGCAACAACCACTTCGAGGGGAAGGGGCCGGCGAACGCGCTGATGCTGCGGGCGATGCTCGAGGGCCGGCGCGTCAGCGCGCCGCCGGTGCTGTTCGCGACCTACCGGGAGACGCTATCGCCCTGGGCTGAGCCCGGCGGCCCGGCCTGACACCGCGCGTCCACGCTCCGCCGGCGTCGGCCCCGTGAGGCGGTTGCCGGGGCAGCACGATCCAGAAACGGCTCCCCCCGCCGACGCGGCTCGCCACGCCGATGCGCCCGATGTCCGCGGCGAAGGTCCGCGTGTCGATCGGCTGGGCGATGCACCCGTCGAAGCCCGCGGCGAGGACTACCTCGCGGTCCCTCCCGCTTCGCCACGATCCCCGACACCGACGCCCGCAGCCGCACGCGCGCCCCGTCGTCCAGCTTCTTCGCCCCGCGGCTCACGATCGGGGTCTCGCACGTGGCGTCGTCCTCCTGGCGCGCCGCCACGACGTCGAACCCGCCGAACCGGGGCGTCCGGGCGGTCGCCCGGGTCAAGCAGGCGGCTCCCGCGCCGGGCCGCGCGGTCCTCTGGCGCCTCCGGCCGGGCGCCTCCACCTTCTTCGGGAGCATGGCCGCACCGGCCGCCGAGCCCGCCCCCGACCTCTCCGAGGTCCGCCTCCTGCTGGTCGAGGACGACCCGACGCAAGCACTCGTCGCCCAGGCGATGCTGGCGCATTGCCCAAGCCACCGGTTCGCGGTGACCGCGGTCGAGACCCTGGCGGCGGCGCAGGCCGCCCTCGCCACAAGGGCCACCGACCTGGTGATGCTGGACCTCAACCTCCCCGACAGCAGCGGCGTCGACACCTTCAGACGGGTGCACGAGATGGCGCCGCCGATCCCCATCGTCATCGTCTCGGCCTCCACCGACGAGGCGGCGGCGCTCGAGGCGATCCGCGGCGGCGGGCAGGATTACCTGGTCAAGGGCGCGTTCGGCGCGCGGGAACTGCACCGCTCGCTCGTCTACGCGTACGAGCGCACGCGGCTGCTCCGCGAGCTGGAGGCCGCGCGCCGCGAGGCCCAGGCCCTCCGCGCGATCCTCAACATGTGCGCCGGCTGCAAGAAGGTCCGCGACGACCACGGCCGCTGGACCGCCGTCGAGTCGTACCTCGCGGAGGAGTCCGGAGTGCGGGTCTCACACGGCCTCTGCCCCGATTGCCTCGCGCGGCTCTACCCCGAGGACGGCTGACCACGACGCGCGCCCCGCCGCGGCCGGGACCCCTCCCGGCCGCGAGTATATTTCCGCCCGCCCCATGGACGCCTCCCGCATCCGCAACTTCTGCATCGTGGCCCACATCGACCACGGCAAGAGCACGCTGGCCGACCGGCTCATCGAGGCCACCGGAACGCTCAGCAAGCGCGAAATGCGCGAGCAGGTCCTCGACACCATGGACCTGGAGCGCGAGCGGGGGATCACGATCAAGCTCAACGCCGTGCGGATGACCTACGCCGCGCGGGACGGGCAGACCTACGAGCTGAACCTCATCGACACCCCGGGGCACGTGGACTTCACCTACGAGGTGTCCCGCTCGCTCGCCGCCTGCGAGGGCGCCATCCTCGTGGTGGACGCGTCGCAGGGGATCCAGGCGCAGACGCTGTCGAACCTGTTCCTGGCGCTCGACGCCGGGCTCGAGATCCTCCCGGTGCTGAACAAGATCGACCTCCCGAGCGCCGAGCCCGGGAAGCGCAAAGCCGAGATCCACGACCTCATCGGCGCCGACCCCGATGACATCCTCCTCGTCTCGGCCAAGGAGGGGCGCGGGATCCCCGAGCTGCTGGAGGCCATCGTCCGCCGCGTCCCGGCGCCGCGCGGCGCGCCGGCCGCGCCGCTGCGCGCCCTCATCTTCGACAGTTACTACGACCGCTACCGCGGCGCGATCCCGTCGGTGCGGGTCGTGGACGGCGCGGTGCGCAAGGGGATGCGTATCGGGGTCGGCTCGCACGACGGGGTGTACGAGGTGGACGAGGTCGGCTACCTCCAGCTGGGGCACCGGCCCACGGACGTGCTCACCGCCGGCGAAGTCGGCTACGTGGTGGGGAACTTCCGGGACGTGAAGGACACGCGCGTCGGGGACACGGTGTTCGACGCCGACCGGCCCCCCGCGGCGATGCTCCCCGGCTACCGCGACGTGAAGTCCATGGTCTTCGCCGGGCTGTACCCCACCGCCACCGAGCAGTACGAGGCGCTGCGCGACGCGCTCGCCAAGCTCCAGCTCAACGACGCGGCGCTCCACTACGAGCCCGAGACGTCGGTCGCCCTCGGGTTCGGCTTCCGCTGCGGCTTCCTGGGGCTGCTGCACATGGAGATCGTGCAGGAGCGGCTGGAGCGCGAGTTCGACCTCGACCTCGTGACGACGGTGCCGAACGTCGAATACGACGTCCACCTCACCGACGGGACGAAGGTGGTGGTCGAGAACCCGTCGAGGATGCCGACCGGCTCGGCCGTGGACCGGATCGAGGAACCGTACGTGAAGGCCCGCGTCCTCGCCCCCGCCGAGTACATCGGCGGCCTCATGAAGCTCGGCCAGGAGCGGCGCGGAGAGTACCTGGGGATGAAGTACCTCGACCCCACGCGGGTCGAGTTCGACTGGGCGTTCCCGCTGGCCGAGATCATCCTCGACTTCTACGACCGGCTCAAGACGATCTCGCGCGGCTACGCGACGCTCGACTACGAGTTCGCCGGCTACCGGCCGAGCGACCTGGTGAAGCTCGACATGCTGATCAACGGCGAGCCGGTGGACGCCTTCTCGGTCATCATCCACCGGGACAAGGCGTACGAGTGGGGCCGCAAGCTCGCCGGCAAGCTGCGGGAGCTGATCCCGCGGCAGCTCTTCGAGGTCGTCATCCAGGCCACGATCGGGGGCAGGATCATCGCCCGCGAGTCGGTGCGGCCGCTCCGCAAGAACGTGCTGGCGAAGTGCTACGGCGGCGACGTGACCCGCAAGCGCAAGCTCCTCGAGAAGCAGAAGGCGGGGAAGCGCCGCATGAAGCAGGTCGGGACCGTCGAGATCCCGCAGGAGGCGTTCCTGGCGGTGCTGAAGGTCGAATGACGGCGCCGCGCAGCTCCCGCGCCGACGCCGACGCGGCGGTCCTCGCTCAGGCGGCCGCCCAGGAGGAGCTGCGCCGCCCGAGCGGCCGCGCCGCGCGCCGCGGCCTCGTCATCCAGACCGCGTGGTTCGGCGACGTCGTGCTCACGACCCCGCTCGTCCGCCGCGCCGCCGAGCGGCTCGGCGCCCCGGTGGACGTGATCACCGTGCCCGCCGCCGCGCCGCTCCTGGCCGGCAACCCGCACGTGCGCGAGGTGCTCACGTTCGACAAGAAGGGGGCCGACGCGGGCGTGCGCGGCCTGTGGCGGATGGCACAGCGGCTGCGTCTGCGCGGTTACGAGGTCGCGTACTGCGCGCAGGCCAGCTCGCGCACCGCGGCGCTGGCGTGGCTCGCCCGCATCCCGACGCGGATCGGCTTCCGCGGCTCGCGCGCCGAGTGGCTGTACTCCCACACCGTCTTGGCTCGCACCCAGCCGCACGCGGTGGAGCGCTACCTCGCCCTCGCGGACGGCGCGCCCGACCGGCGCGAGCCGGAGGTCTTCCCCTCCGCCGCCGACCGCGCCGCCGCCGACGCCGTCCTCGCCGAGGCTGGCGTCACCGAACCGTTCATCGCCATCGCCCCGGGGGCGGCGTGGGCGACGAAGCGGTGGCCCTACTTCCCCGAGCTGGCCCGCGCCCTCGCCGACGACCATCCGCTGGCGCTCCTCGGCGGCCCCGGCGACCGGCCCGATGCCCGCGCCATCCTGACCGCCCTCGGCCGCGGCGCCACGGTGGCGGACGGCATCGGCCGCCTCGCGCTGCTCCCCACGGCCGCCGTGCTGCGCCGCGCCACCCTGCTGATCGCGAACGACTCCGTGCACGTGCACCTCGCCTCCGCGACCCACACGCCGACCGTCGAGATCTACGGCCCCACCGTGCCCCAGCACGGCTTCGCGGCGCGGGCCCCGCACTCCCGCCTGGTGGAGCCGGACCCGCTCCCGTGCCGCCCGTGCTCGATGCACGGGCCCGCGATCTGCCCGCTCGGGCACCACAAGTGCATGCGCGAGACGCCGATCAGCGCGGTGCTGGCCGAGGTGCGCACCGTGCTCCAGATTGTGCGGCTCAAGGAGAGAGGACGCTGATGCGCTGGATCCTCGGACTCGACCTGGGCGGGACCAACATCGTCGCCGGCACCGTCGCGGAGGACGGCTCGCGCGTCGTCGGCGTGCGCTCCGACGCCACCCGCGGGGACCTCGGCGCCGACGCCGTCGTCGAGCGGATGGCGCGCCTGTGCGGGCAGTCCCTCGCGGATGCCGAGCGCGAGGCCGGCGTCACCCGCCGCGACGTCGCCGGCGTCGGCATCGGCGCCCCGGGGCCGCTCGACCGCGTGGCCGGACTCGTGCTCGTCGCGCCGAACCTCGGCTGGCGCAATTACCCGCTCCGCCAGCGGCTCAGCGACGCGCTGAGTCTCCCCGCCACCCTCGACAACGACGCCAACTGCGCCGTGTACGGCGAATGGTGGATGGGCGCGGCGCGCGGCGCGCGCGTCTGCATCGGCCTCACCATCGGCACGGGGATCGGCGGCGGCATCATCCTCGACGGCCGCATCTTCCACGGCGTCTCCGACGTCGCGGGCGAGATGGGGCACACCACGATCGACCCCACGGGTCGCCGCTGCGGCTGCGGCAACTACGGGTGCCTCGAGGCCTATGCCTCGGGTCCGGCCATCGCCGCGCGCGCCGTGGAGGAGATCGAGGCGGGAGCCGAGAGCCGCCTGCCGTCCTACGTGGGCGGCGACCTTCGGCAGATCACCGCGCAGACCGTGTACGAGGCCGCGCGCGACGGCGACGAGCTCGCGCGCGACGTGGTGCGCGACACCGCGAAGTTCCTCGGCACCGGCGTCGCCAACCTGATCAACATCTTCAACCCGGACGCCTTCGTCATCCTCGGCGGTGTGACCCAAGCGGGGGACCAGCTCTTCGCCCCGCTGCGCGCCGAGGTCACGCGCCGCGCCTTCAAGGCCGGAGTCGAGGCCTGCCGCATCGTGCCTGGCACCCTTCCCGGCACCGCCGGCGTGGTCGGCGCCGCCGCCACCTTCGTGCACCAGGCGGGAGGTGCGGCCTGAGGCGGCTCGGCGTGTTGGGGACGATGATCTGGGACACCATCGCCGGGCGCGACCCAGCGATCCCGGTCGTCGAGGAGTGGGGCGGCATCGGCTACGCCTTCGCGGCCCTCGATGCCGCGCTCCCCGTGGACTGGGAGGTCGTGCCGCTGGTCAAGGTGGGCCGCGACCTCGCGCCGCGCGCCAATGACTTCCTGCGCGGCCTCGCGCGGGCCGCGCCGGGGAGCCGCTTCGTGGAGGTCGCCGGGGCGAACCCGCGCGTCCACCTCGTCTACGAGGACGGCGAGCGCTCCTGCGAGGGGCTCACCGGGGCGATCCCCGTGTGGACGTGGGAGGAGCTCGGCCCGCGCGCGGCG
>CAYLJK010000097.1:0-8156 GCA_964383975.1 uncultured Gemmatimonadales bacterium
CTCCAGGGGGAGCTGGTGACGGAATTGGCCGATGGCTCCTCCCACGTCCTGACCCCTGGGATGAGCTACCAGGTGGCGACGGACGCCGCCCCGCACCGCTCCCGCACCGCGCGGGGCGCCACGCTGTTCATCGTTGACTGACGCCGCGCGCGCGCCGGCGCACGGCGGGCTGACGCGCGGGCGGGTCCTCGCCCTCCTCGCCCTGGCCGAGCTGCTCGGCATGTCGGTGTGGTTCTCGGCGAGCGCCCTGGCACCGCAGCTGCGGGCGCTCTGGGGCCTCACGCCCGCCGAGACGGGGTGGCTCACCAGCGCCGTGCAGCTCGGCTTCGTGGCGGGGACGGCGCTCGCCGCCGTCCTGAATGTCGCGGACGTCG
This sequence comes from uncultured Gemmatimonadales bacterium, assembly GCA_964383975.1. Classification (GTDB taxonomy): domain Bacteria; phylum Gemmatimonadota; class Gemmatimonadetes; order Gemmatimonadales; family JACORV01; genus DASXPG01. Next base: position 375 of record CAYLJK010000097.1, read on the forward strand.
TCCCCTCGCGGACGCTGTTCGCCACCTCTGCGTTCGCCGCCGCCGCCGCGAATAGCGCGCTCCTCCTTGCCGACGGGTTTGGCGCCGCCGTGTGGACCCGCTTCGCCACGGGCTTCTTCCTCGCGGGCGTCTATCCCCCGGCAATGAAGATGGTCGCGACGTGGTACCGCGACGGGCGCGGCTTCGCCATCGGCACGCTGGTCGGCGCCCTGACGGTCGGGAAGGCAAGCCCGTTTCTGCTCCACAGCCTGCAGCGGGCCGGGATCGTCCCGGTGGTGCTGCTGGCCTCGGCATCGGCAGCCGCGGCCGGCGCCCTCGTCCTCCGTGGCTACCGAGACGGACCGCACGCCTTCGCACGGCGCCGCTTCGCCTGGGACCTCGTCGGCACCGCGTGGCGCGAACGACCGGTGCGGCTCGCCATCGGCGGTTACCTCGGCCACATGTGGGAGCTGTATGCCATGTGGACCTGGGTGGCGGCGTTCCTCGCGGCGGGCGCCGGGCTGGGCCCGCGCGGCGGCGACGCGGCGGCCTTCGCCGCCATCGCGGCGGGCGGGGCCGGATGCGTCATCGGCGGGTGGGCGGCGGATCGGTGGGGCCGGGAGCGCCTCACCATCTGGTCCATGCTCCTCAGCGGGAGCTGCGCCGCGCTGATCGGCCTCACGGCCGGCGTCCCGGCCCTCGCCGCCGCGGTGGCCGTCGTGTGGGGCTTCGCGGTGGTGGCCGACTCGGCGCAGTTCAGCGCGCTCGTGACGGAGCTGGCACCATCGCACGCCGTCGGCACGGCGCTCACGCTCCAGACGTCGCTCGGCTTCCTGCTGACGATGGCGTCCATCCAGATGGTGCCGAAGCTCGTCGAGGCGGTTGGATGGGAGTGGGCGTTCACGGCGCTGGCGCTCGGACCGCTGATCGGAGTGCATCTGATGAAGAGGCTGCTGCGCATACGGGAATCGGGGGAATGGGAGTCCGCCTAGCGGGTGGGCGCGCGGCGGGCCGGGGCAGCGAGGAGGGAAGGCCGCATGGCGGGTGGAACCCGCCTGCGCGGAGTCCGTAGTGCATGCAACCGTTCCCGGAGACCGTGTGCCCGATGCCGCTTCCCCGCCCGACCGCGGTTGGGCAATCACCATGTCGTCCGCCACGCTGGCCGCCGTCATCGCCTACCTGGCGCTCATCGCGGTGGACCTCCCGATCCCTGCCCAGGCCGCCCTCTCGTCACTGTTCGCGCTCGGAATGGCACTCGGGAGCGTCGGCCTCTACTTCCTCGTGGGTCCGGCATACGCCCCGCGCGTCGCGCTCCTGGCCGCCGTGTCCAACGTGGTCGCGACGGCCCTCGTCCTAGCGATGCTGCTCACGCAGATCGGCGTGCAGGCCCTCGTGCCGGAGCCCGGGCGCGCGGTCGCCGCGATCTGGCTGACGCTCGACGTCGCGTGGGACGTGTACATCGGAGCTGGTACCGTGCTGTTCGGCGTGGCGCTCTGGACGGTGCCGGGCTTCCGCGCCTGGCTCGGCGGTCCGGGGGTGCTCGTCGGCGCGCTGCTGCTGGCGTTGAACCTGTGGACGTTCCCCACGCCGCCGGCGAACGCGGGGCTGTTCGACATCGGGCCGGTGGTGGCGCTGTGGTATGTGGCCGTGGCGGGCAGGGTGGCCCGATGGAGGGTGAGGAAGAGCCGGGGTTCGTGAGTCGAGAGCCGGGTAAGACCCCGACTCCCGACTCCCGATTCCCGGTCTTATTCCACCACCGGCAGCACGACCCGCGACGCCGCTCCCGGCGAGCGATACACCCGCTGCGTCGTGCGCCCGAAGTCCGCCTCCGTCGCCTGCCAGATGTCCATGAAGCGGCCCGGGTTCCGGTCCACCATCGGGAACCAGGTGCTCTGCACCTGGATCATGACGCGATGGCCGGCGCGGAAGGTGTGGTACGCGTCGTTGAGCGTGAAGCGGAGCGACGTGGCGGCATTCGGCCGCATCGGCTCCGGCCGCTCGAGGCTGTTGCGGAACTTCGCCCGCAGGACGTCCCCCCGGACCAGCATCTGGTAGCCGCCCATGCGGCGGCCGACCCGCGCCGCCTCCTGGCCCGTGAGCCCCTCGCCGCGGTAGTCGTCCGGAAACACGTCAATGACCTTCACGACGAAGTCGGCATCGGTGCCCGAGGTGGAGACGGTGAACTCCACGGCGATCGGGCCCGCGATGGTGAGGTCATGCTCCAGCGGCGCCGACCGGTACACGAGCACATCCGGCCGGCGTGAGGCGAACCGCTGGTCCTCAACCATGAAGCCGGGGTCGTACCAGTGCACGATGGCGTTCGTGTACGGCACCGGCCGGGCAGGGTCGCTCACGTACTCGTCATACGCGGGCCCGCGTGCCGTCGGCGCCTCGAAGGCGAGACCGCCCTGCTCGCGCAGGTAGAGCGGCGCCGGCGTGGTGCGCGGCGGCCAGGTGTCGAGGAAGCGCCAGGTGTTGGTCCCGGTCTCGAAGACGGCCGCCTCCCAGGCGCGCGGTGCGGGACGGTCGAGCAGGTAGTGGTTGAAGAACGGCGCCTCGATGCTGTCGGTGAAGAAGCGCGCCGTCATCGCCCCCCATCCCAGGGCGCCGAGGGAGTCGCCGCGGTCGCCGTTCCACTGCCCGTGCGACCACGGACCCATCACGAGCCGGTTCACCGCGCCCGGGCTCTGCCGCTCCGCGGCGGCGTAGGCGTTGAGCGCGCCCCACAGGTTCTCGGTGTCGAACCAGCCACCGACCCACAGCACGGCGGGCCGCAGGTTGCGCAGGTGGGGCCGCACCGACCGCGCTTGCCAGAACGCGTCCCAGGTGGGGTGCTGCGCCAGCTCGTTCCAGAACGCCACGCTGTCGTGGAAGAAGCGGGCGTTGGCGTTGGCGAGCGCCCCGAGCCGGTCGAGGAAGAAGGCGTAGCCGTCGGGCGTCCCGTGGTCGAAGCGGCGGAAGTCCTGCTGCGTCGGTTCCGGCCTCGGCCACCCGAACCCGGCGAAGAAGTCGAAGGCGTGCGGGAGGAGGAGCGCGCCGTTGTGCATGAAGTCGTCGCCGCCCATCCACTCGGTCACTGGTGCCTGCGGCGAGACCACCCGCACCGCCGGATGCGCGTCAATAGCCGCCATTGAGGCGTAGAAGCCGGGATAGGACGTGCCCCGGACGCCGACACGGCCGTTGTTCCCCGGCACGTTGCGGACGAGCCACTCCACGGTGTCCCAGGTGTCGGTCGTCTCGTCCACGTCCTGGCCGGAGCGCTTCTCCGCGAGGACGGGCCGGACGTTCACGAAGGTGCCCTCGGACATGAACCGGCCGCGCACGTCCTGGAAGACGAAGATGTAGCGTTCGCGGAGGTAGGCGAGGAGCTGGCCGCCGCCCAGTCCGCGGAAGAAGCCCGGGAAGCGGTCGGGGCCGTAGGGGCCCGAGCTGTACGGCGTCCGCATCAGGTGGATCGGATGCCGCTCGGTCGTGTCCTTCGGGAAGTAGACTGCGGTGTAGAGGCGCACGCCGTCCCGCATCGGGATCATGGCCTCGAGCTTCGTGTACCGGTCCCGCATGTCGGTCAGGGCCTGCTGCTGCGCCTGGGGAGGTTGTGGGGTCGCGGGCGGCTGCTGCGCGAGACCCGCGAGGGGAGCGAGGAGCGCGGCGAGGACCGCGGTCAGCAGACGACGCATAGAGCCTCCGAGGGGGGGCCGTTTCGATTCTACCCGACGGATGAGCGTCGCGGGGGTTTCGTCGCGAGCGGAATGGCGAACGCGGCCTTCGGAGATGCCGGCTCGCGGGGCCGCGGTCCTATGGGAGCTGCACCGTGTTCCAGACGATGACGGGGGCGTTGCCGAGCTTCTGGTAGCGGGCGGGCGGACCGATCATGACCGCGTCGCTCGGCGTCCCGTTCGTGACGGTCAGCGTGAGGCCGGCGGCCGCGGCCGTATTGTTGACCACGAGGTTGAACACGCCCGCGTTCGGCGCCGAGGCGAAGTCGAGGAGGTTGATCGAGTACGACCCCGCCGATCGCGTGATGCGCAGGTGGTCCCGCGCCGGGTCCATGTTCTGGAACCGGATGACGCTGAGGGCGCCGAGCACGCCCGAGCTGCCGATGCGCACCGGTACCTGGTCGAAGGTGAGCGAGTCGGCCGTGGCACCCTCGATGCTCAGCGAGTCCCCTGCGCTGCTGCCGACGAGCGATACGGCACTGCGGCCCGGCACGGTCGTCAGGTTGCCAACGGCGAAGACTGGACTCTGGAACTGGACCCCCGATGGCGACGCGTTGCCGATACGCAGCCCGGCGAAGTGGGAATTCGTCCCCAGGTTGCCGGGGCTGGCGAAGCTCACGGTCTGGAGCGCGGTCCCCGCCAGCTCGGTGACGTGCGCGCCGGAGGCGGAGAAGGCCGCGGCGCTTCCGCCCGCCTGAACGAGGTGGCCGCGCAGGCGTAGCGTGCCGTTGGTCAGGTGGGTGTTGGAGCTCGGACCGGCGAAAACCGCGCTGTCGGCCACCGTGACGAGGATCCCGGCCGTCACCATGCGCAGCAGCCCGGTCCCCTGCGTCCGCAGCTTCTGCACGCGCAGCTCGTCCGACGTGTTCCAGTCCAGGGTCCCGCTGCTGATGACCAGGTCCCCGTTCAGGACCTGGGGAAGACCGGCGAACGAGACCGGCGTGATCGTACCGGAGGTGGCGATGCGCACGCTCTTGTAGCGCAGCGGCGTCCCGAACGGCAGGGAGGAGAGCGTCCCCGTGTAGACCGTGGTGTCTGGTGACACACCGCGGCCCGCCGCGAAGATCGAGTCCAGGCTCGGCACGACCGACAGCTCCAGGACCGGGGGCGCGACCAGAGGCGCCTGCGTGCCGTTGGTGAGACGGAGCACGCCGCCCACACGCAGGCGCTGGCTCGCGCCGGCGCCGACGATGTCCGTCGCCGATCCGCCCGCGAACACGACGAGCGAATCGGTGACCTGCGCGTCCGTCTGCAGCACGACGCTGCGCGGGCTCGTGGACGGCACGACCAGGCGGCGGAACGCGTTGTTGGTCGCGTTCCCGAAGCTGATGTTCTGCGTCCCTGTCCCCATCAGCACCGTGCGATGGCTCCCCGAAGGCTGGAAGCTGGTCGCGCCCGTCTGGCTGAAGTCGCCGGAGACGCGCAGGACGCCCGCGGTCATGGAGCCGGACCCGCCGCCGAAGGCCGCGCCGCCCACCTGGACCGAGTCCGTGGCCGTCGTCATGACCAGCGTGGCGCCCCCCGCGGTGCTCAGCGTGCCGGTCACACCGAGCGGGAAGCCCGCCGGAGTGAGCGACGCCCCGTTCGCGACGAGCAGATCGCCCGTCACCTGGAACGTCCCAGTCTGCACGAACGCGCCGCCGCCCAGCTCGAGGATGGCTCCCGGCGTCACCGTCGCCGAGCCCTGGAAGCTCCCCACGCCGCCGAGGCCGAAGCGCAGCTTCCCGGTCTGCACACTGATGGAGCCCGTGTTCGTGAGCCTCGCGACGATGAGGGCGGTGTCGGTGGCCGTCTGCCGCACCAGTGACCCGGAGTTCTCGAACACCGGCTGGGCACCGCCCAGGCTATAGAGGATGCTCCCGTTGCCCGTGATCGTGAACGTCGCCCCCGCGAGGTTCCGCACCACCGCCCCGCTGCCGCTGTTGATGTTGTGTGTCCCGGACCAGGTCAGGGAGCCGCTGTTCTCGAACGTGTGCCCCTGCAGCGAGCGCGCCGTGGTCCCCGTCAGAGTGGCCGTCGCCCCCGGCAGCACGCGAGTCCGTCCGCCGACGCCGTCCATGGCGGCGTTCCCGGACCAGTCGAGCGATCCGGAGATCTCCACCACGCCCGTGTGGTTGAGGTTGCCGCCCGCCGCCTCGAGGTTCTCGATGCGCGCCGTGTCGCTTGCCGTTGGGGTGACGACCGTCCCGCCCGTGAACCGCACCAGGCCGGCCCCCGTCGCTGCCAACCCGGGCCGCAGCGTGTGGGTGCCGCCGCCCAGCACCAGCTGCGCGCCGGCCGCGACGGTCACCGTGTTCGCGAGATCGGTGTTGTTCGTGAGCGAGAGGACGCCGCTGTTGACGGCCACGCTCCCGGACGCCGCGTTCACGAACCGGGCACTGGTCGTCGCCGTGCCCGCGCTCGTCGAACGGACGAACGTGCCCTGGTTGTCGAGGACCGTCTGCGCGCCGCCCTGGTTGTAGTTGAGCGTCCCGTCCCCCGACCAGTCGAACGTCCCGCCCGGCAGGTTGCGCAGAACCGCCCCGCTGCCCGTGAAGACCGAGAAGGTCCCCGACCACGTCGCCGAACCGCCATTCTCCAGCGTGTGGTTGTTGAGCGTCCGGTTCCCGGTCCCGGTCAGCGCCAGGGTCCCGCCGCTCGGCACCAGCGTCTTCCCCCCGCCGACCAGCTGCGCGGTCCCGGACCAGAGAAGCGACCCGGTGACCCGCACCACGCCGCTCTGGCTCATGCTCCCGGTCACCAGCTCCAGGTTCGTGAAGCTCGCCGTGTCGGTCGCGGCCGCGGTCACGACCGTCCCGCCGACGAGCCTCGCCAGCCCCTCCCCGCCCAACACCGAGAAGCCCGCGCGGAGGGTGTGCGTGCCCCCGGTGAGGTCCAACCGCGCCCCGGTGGCCACCGTGACGGAGCCGGTCAGGTCGCTGTTGTTCGCGAGGCTGAGCGTCCCGCTGTTGACGGCGACAGTCCCGGTCGCGGCGTTCAGGAACAGGGCGCTGGTCGTCGCCGTGCCCACGCTCGTCGAACGGACGAACGTGCCCTGGTTGTCGAGGACCGTCTGCGCGCCGCCCTGGTTGTAGTTGAGCGTCCCGTCCCCCGACCAGTCGAACGTCCCGCCCGGCAGGTTGCGCAGAACCGCCCCGCTGCCCGTGAAGACCGAGAAGGTCCCCGACCACGTCGCCGAACCGCCATTCTCCAGCGTGTGGTTGTTGAGCGTCCGGTTCCCGGTCCCGGTCAGCGCCAGGGTCCCGCCGCTCGGCACCAGCGTCTTCCCCCCGCCGACCAGCTGCGCGGTCCCGGACCAGAGAAGCGACCCGGTGACCCGCACCACGCCGCTCTGGCTCATGCTCCCGGTCACCAGCTCCAGGTTCGTGAAGCTCGCCGTGTCGCCGGCAGCGAGGCCCGCGAGCGTCGCCCCGTTGAGCACCGCCTGGCCGAGCCCCGTGACGGACTGACCATTCACGAGCGTGAACGTGCCGCCCACGTAGGACAGCGCGGCAGCGCCGGCTACGGAGAACGTGCCGCCCAGCGTCCCGCCGCTGGTCAGGGCCAGCGTCCCAGTCTGGACGGCGACCGAACCCCCATTGGTGAACGGCGCCGCGACGGTCGCTGTCCCGCTGCTGGTCGAGCGGATGAGCGTCCCCTGGTTCTCGACGAGGCTGGCGGCGCCGCCCTGGTTGTAGTTGAAGGTCGGGTCCGCCTGGATGTCGAGCACGCCGCCCGGGAGCACGCGGAGGGTGCCGCTGCTGCCGGAGGAGATCGAGTGAGTCCCCGACCAGGTGCCGCCGCCCTCCAGCTCCAGCACGTAGTTGTTGAGCGTGCGGCCGCTCGTGCCGCTGATGTCGAGGGTCGCGCCGCTCAGCACCCGGGTGGTCCCACCCGAGCCCTGGAGGTTCCCGCCGGTCCAGGTCATCGCGCTGCTGACGGACAGCAAGCCGCCGACGGTTCCGCCGAGCGTGCCGCTGGAGACGGCCAGGTTCGCGGTGGAACCTCCCCCGGCGCCGTAATTCAAGGTCCCGCCGGCGACCTGCGTGGTGCCCGTCACCGCCCAGGCCCCGGACGCGTTGACCGTGCCCCCGCTCACCTCCACGGT
>CAYLJK010000098.1:0-8088 GCA_964383975.1 uncultured Gemmatimonadales bacterium
CGGTGCTGCATCTCTTTCCTCATTGGAACTGGCCGGGACGCGAGGGGCAGGTGATTCCGGTGCTGGCGTACACCAGTTGCAATACCGTCGAGCTGTTCCTGAACGGCCGGTCGCTGGGCGAGAAGCGCCTGGAGTTTCCGGCGCAGGGGACGTCCGGAGGATGGAACACCTACGCGCTGCCGGTGGTGCACGCGACGACGAACGATCTGCACCTCTCCTGGGACGTGCCGTACCAGCCCGGCGTGCTGCGGGCCGTCGGCCGGCGGCGGGACGGGTCCGCGTGCGCCGAGGCCATGGTGCGGACCGCCGGACCGTCCGCGGCGCTGCGCCTGACCGCCGACGGCGACACGGTCACCGACGGCCCCGGGGACGTGACGCATGTGACCTTCGAGATCGTGGACTCGACCGGCACGGTCGTGCCCACGGCCGGCGACCTGGTGCGCTTCACGGTGAGCGGCGGCGCCATCCTCGCGCTCGACAACGCCGACTTGCGGGATCACGACCCGTACCGGTCCGACCGCCGCCGCGCGTTCAACGGCCGCGGGCTGGCGTACCTGCGCGCGAGCGCCCCCGGCACGCTGACCGTGACCGCGGCGGCCGACGGCCTGCGGAGTGCGAGCGTTCGGGTGCAGGTGGTGCGGGGTGACGCGCCGGAGGCCATTCCGGCGGCCCGGTAGGAACGGGCCCTGGAGAACGGGGGTGCACGCTCTCTGCATGCGCAGATGGCCGAGGGTGCCATGCATGGCAGGACTGTGCGCGAGGTGGAGGAGCGCGAAGATGCGTACCGGTGTCATCCTGCTCATGATGCTGATCGTCTGCGGGGGCGCGGGATCGGCGCAGCGGACGGCGGGGCCGGCGCCGGCCTCGCGTGCGGTGTTCCTGGACCGGGACGGCGTGGTCCGCTGGCTGAACGACCGTTCCGAGGTCGTGCTGTTCGGCGCCAACTACGTCGTCACGAGTGCGTCGGACTACCGGGCGGCGGGGTACGTCGGCGCCGATCGGAAGCGGATGATCGCGGAGGACATGGCGCACTTCGCGCGGATGGGGTGGGACGGCATCCGGCTCACCTTCTGGGGGGACTGGGAGGCGGCGGACAGCGCCGGCAACCTGATTCCCAACGACCACCTCGACCTGCTCGACTGGCTCATCGCGCGCGCGCGGGAGCGCGGCATCTACATGCTATTCAGTCCCATCCAGCTCTACAGCGCGAACTGGCCGGACCGACTGGAACGCGACCGCGAGGCCCCGGGCTTCGGGCGGGTCTTCGGGCGGGACCGGATGGGCACCGATCCGGCCGCGATCGCCGCGCAAGCGAACTACCTGCGCCGGATCCTGGAGCACGTGAACCCGTACACCGGCGTCGCGCTGAAGGACGAGCCCGCCATCCTCTTCATCGAGCTGGTCAACGAGCCGGTGCACCATCCGGCGGACCTCGAGGCGTCCGTCCGCTACATCAACGCGCTCACCGACGCGGTGCGCGGCACCGGCTGCCGCAAGCTCATCTTCTACAACGTCAGCCAGGACTTCCGCATCGGCGAGGCGATCCGTCGCTCGCGGGCCCAGGGGATCACGTTCGGCTGGTATCCCACGGGGCTCAACAGCGGCCGCGAGCTGGCGGGGAACTACCTGCGCGGGGTGGACGCCTTCCCCGACATGCTGCGGCCCGAGCTGGCCCGGCTTCCCCGTATCGTGTACGAGTTCGACAGTCCCGACCTGCGCGAGGCGACGATGTACCCGGCGATGGCGCGCGTGTTCCGCGCGGTCGGCGCGCAGTTCGCCGCGATGTTCGCATACGACATGCTGGGCACCGCGTCGCGGAACCTCGGCTGGCAGACGCACTACCTGAACCTGGTCTACACGCCTCGCAAGGCGGTGAGCGCCGTCATCGCCGCCGAGGCGATGCGGCGGCTGCCGCGGATGACGTCGTACGGAGGGTACCCCGGCAACGCGCGCTTCGGCGGCTTCCGCATCTCGTACGAGCAGGACCTCGCCGAGCTGGTCACGCGGGACGTGTTCCTGCACGCCGGCACGACGACGACGCCGCCGCCCGACCCGGCGTCCCTGCGCCGTATCGCGGGGTACGGATCATCGCCGGTGGTGCGCTACGAGGGCGAGGGGGTCTGGTTCCTCGACAGGGTCCGGCCAGGGCTGTGGCGCCTGGAGGTGTACCCAGACGCCGTGCCCGTGCGCGACCCGTTCGAGCCGCCGAGTCCCGGGAAGATCGTGACGCGCGCCATCAGCCGTGCCTGGCCGATGACCGTGACCCTGCCGGACCTGGGCGGCTCATTCACGGTGCAACCGGTAGCCGGCGGCGCCACACGGACGACGCAGGCCTCCGCGGGGCGCTTCTCGGTCACGCCGGGAGTGTACGTGCTCAGCTCGACGGGCGCCGTGGACATCGCGTCGCTGTCCTCACCCGTCCCCGGCATCGGCTTCGCCGAGTATCACGGGCCACCGGCGGAGACTCTGCCGCCGTCGGTCCATCCCATGACGCCCCCGGCGATCCTCACGGGCCGCAACGTGGAGCTCCGTGCCCGCGTCGTGGACGCCGCGCCCCCCGATTCGGCGACGCTGTTCATCCGCCCGACGGCCGGCGGCTGGTTCCGGGCATTCGGCATGCGGCCGGCCGGCGGATACGTCTACGCGGCCGCGATCCCGGCGGAGACGCTCGCCGCGGGTCCGCACGAGTTCGTCATCACCGTGTACCGCGGCGCCGTGGCCACGACGTTCCCCGCCGGCGTGCGGCAACGGCCGTGGGACTGGGACTACTACGAGCGCGCCGCGTGGACGCTGGACGTGGTCGAGCCGAAGACGCCGTTGGTCCTCTTCGATCCGCGCGCCGACGCCTCGCACCTGGCGTTCAGTCGCATCGGGGACGCCGGCCGCCGCGGACTCTTCCGGCTCGGCCTGTCGCCGCTGACGGGTCAGCCGACGTTCGCCTTCCAGCTCCCGGAGCGCGCCGCGGGCCCGGGAGGGGCGGATTACACGGTCTCGCTGGTGGTCCGTGACCGCGTCCGCGCGCGGCAGGAGACGATCTCGGCCGCCGAGGCGGTCCGCGTGCGGCTGCGCGGCCTGGGCCCGAGCCAGAACCTGCTGGTCACGTTGATGGAGCAGGACGGCACGAGCTGGACCGCGGTGGTTCCGGCGGACAGCACGTGGGGCGAGCGGACCCTGCCGCTCTCGGCGTTCACGATCGGCCGCGGGGTGCTGCTGCCGCAGGGCTTCCCGGGGGAGTGGAACTACTTCACGGGACCCGCGGAAGGCCGAGGCGGCGCGGGCGACCGCGTGCGGATGGAGCACCTGGAGCGGCTCCAGCTCTCGCTGCGGCGGGAGGACGCGGCGCGAATCCCGGCGGGGACGTACGGTGTCGAGGTGGAGTCGGTGACGCTGCTCCCTTGAGGGGCGCCCCATGGGTGTGAGCCGAGGACTGCTCCTATCCGTGCTGTCGCTGCTCGCCGCCTGTGGCGGCGGCGGATCCACCGCTCCGCCGCCCGGCGGGCCCGCGCTCACAGGCATGCTCCTCGGCGGCGACATCTCGGCGCTGGAGCGGATCGAGGACGCCGGCGGCGTGTACCGGGACGCGGGCCAGGCCCGCGACGCGATCGCCATCCTGCGCGCGCACGGGAGCAACGCGTTCCGGCTGCGGCTCTTCGTAAACCCGAGCGGCGAGGAGGTGCAGGTCAACGACCTTGCGTACACCATCCGGATGGCCCAGAGGGTGAAGGCCGCCGGCGCGACGCTCGTGTTGGACATCCACTACTCGGACACGTGGGCGGACCCGAGCCATCAGCTCACGCCCGCTGGCTGGGACACCCTCGACCTGGACACGCTCGAGCGGCAGGTCGAGGTCTGGTCCGCGGGCGCCACCGCGCAGCTCCAGGCGGCCGGGGCGCTGCCGGACGTCGTGCAGATCGGCAACGAGGTGGACGCGGGGATGCTGTGGCCGCTGGGCGCGCTGCGTTACGACGCCGACTCCCTCGCTTCGTGGGACCGGTTCACCCGGCTGCTCAAGGCCGGCATACGGGGGGTGCGGAGTGCGCTGGGCCCGGGCGACGACGTCCGCGTCCTGCTGCATTACTCGCGGGGCGCGGACGCCGGCGGCACGCGGTGGTTCTTCGACCACATCGAGCAGCGCGGGGTGCCGTACGATCTCATCGGCGTGAGCTACTACCCCTGGTGGCACGGCGCGCTCAGCGCCCTGCGCGGCAACCTCATCGCCACGGCGGAGCGCTACGGCCGCCACGTGCTGGTGGTCGAGGTCGCCTACCCGTGGCGCAACCAGTACCTGGACGAGATCGTCCCGAGCGGCGCGGCGATGCCGTGGCCCATCTCACCACAGGGGCAGCGGCAGTTCCTGACCGATCTCCTCCACGTGGTCGCCGCGGTGCCGGATGACCGCGGCCTCGGCGTACTCTGGTGGTACCCGGAGGCGGTCCAAGTACCGGGGCTGTTCGTGTGGGGCGGCGGGTCGCTGTCGCTGTTCGACGCGACAGGCAACGTCCTGCCGGCGGCCGGTGCCTTCAGCCCGCCGTGATTCCCACTCGCTCGTGGCCGCTCACCGCCCGCTAACCGCTCCTCGCCGCGTCCTCCCGCTGCGCACGGCGCTTCCTCCCGGCGCGGAACGCGAACCCCAGCATCGTCGCGCCGAACGCCAGCAGCATTAGGCCCCACCACAGGTTCACGTTGACGCCGAGGGAGCGGGCGTAGATCGCGTCGCCGGAGACGAGCCCGTACGTGGTCAGGATGAGGCCGAAGATCGAGAACATCAGGCCGATGGGGAGCCGCAGGTCGAGGTTCATCGCGCCCTCACCAGAAGAGGATATTGAGCACGAGCGTCAGAGCGAGCACGACGCCGCCGAGCGTGGCGGGCCGCTTGTACCAGTGCAGCTCATGGTCCCGCTGTCGCGGCGTCAGGGCGTAGACGAGGCCCCGGAGATCGTCATCCGACTTCGTGCCGCGCGTCAGGAGCGAGATCGCGATCGTCGCGACGAAGCACGTCGTCCACGCCCAGATGGCCGTCCAGAAGTTCTGGGCCATCTCGCTCGGGTAGTGGTGCAGCACCGTCCCCAGGAAGCCGCCCTTGAGGCCCGCGACGGCGCCCAGCGGCAGCGTCAGCCCGTGGTGGAGCGCCGCCGCGGCCGTCCCGGCCAGCAGGCCGAAGAACGCGCCGTGGCCCGTGGCGCGGCGCCAGAACATCCCCAGCAGGAACGTCGCGAACAGCGGCGCGTTCACGAACGCGAAGACGAGCTGGAGCATGTCCATGATGTTGTTGAACCGCGTCGTCGCGTACGCGGCCAGCACGCTGAAGCCGATGCCGAACACCGTGGCCGCGTGCCCCATCCGCAGGTAGTGCGTGTCCGACTGCCCGGGGCGGATGTACGACTGGTAGATGTCGTAGGTCCACACCGTGTTGAACGCCGTGACGTTCCCGGCCATCCCCGACATGAACGACGCCATCAGCGCCGTGAGCCCGAGGCCGAGCAGCCCCGAGGGGAGGTAGTGCGCGAGCATCACCGGCACGGCGAGGTTGTAGTTCGGCGTGCCGTCGGCGCCGACGGGGAGGAGGGCGCCGGACGTGGTGTGGAGGGCGATGGCGATCATCCCCGGCAGGATGACGAGGGCGGGGAAGAGCATCTTCGGGATCGCGGCCAGGAGCGGGGTGCGGCGGGCGGCGGTCATGGAGTCCGCCGCCATGGCCCGCTGCACGACGAGGAAGTCGGTGCACCAGTAGCCGAACGACAGCACGAACCCCAGCCCCATCGCCATGCCGAACCACTCGACGCCCATCGGGTTCGCGCTCGAGGAGCCCAGGTGCCTCCAGGAGTCGGACCAGGCCCCAGGCGCGAAGCCGGCGTTCGTCGCCACCGTCGTGAGCTTCGCCGTCAGCCCGTCCCAGCCGCCCACGTCCTTGAGGCCGAGCAGCACCAGCGGCAGAAAGCCGAGGACGATCAGGAAGAACTGGAGCACCTCGTTGTAGATCGCGGAGGTCAGGCCGCCCAGGAAGATGTAGGTGAGGACGATCGCCGCCGAGAGCACGACGCTGGTGTGGAAGCTCCAGCCGAGGACGAGTTCCAGCAGCTTGGCGAGCGCGTACATCGAGATGCCGGACGAGAAGACGGTCATCACGGCGAAGGTGATGGCGTTGAAGCCGCGCGTCTTCTCGTCGAAGCGGAGCTTGAGGTACTCCGGGACGGAGCGGGCGCGGGAGCCGTAGTAGAACGGCATCATGAAGATGCCGACGAAGACCATCGCCGGGATCGCCCCGACCCAGTAGAAGTGGCTCGTCATCATCCCGTACTTCGCACCGGAGGCGGCCATGCCGATGACCTCCTGGGCGCCCAGGTTCGCGGAGATGAAGGCGAGGCCGGCGATCCACGCCGGGATGGAGCGGCCCGAGAGGAAGAAGTCCTCGCTGGACCGGACGTATCGCCGCAGGGCCCAGCCGATGCCGAGCACAAAGGCGAAGTACACGATGAGGAGGGCGTAGTCGATCGCGCCGAGGTGGATCTGCTGCACGAGTCGCGTCTCGCGTTGGGGTCGGACGGCGGAGGCGCCGGGGCTTTCGCGGCGCGGTGGCCGGGAGCAACATTAGCCCCCGTTGGCCCGCCGGCGCCAATCGGCGGCCGGGCTTCCGCCCCATCGCTCCGAACGGAGAGTCCCTTGCCGCGCACGCTCGTCACGACGCTCGGTCTCGCGGTGCTGCTCGCTTCAGCCGCCGCACCGCTCGCGGGGCAGGTCCGCGTCGGCTCGCCGGACGGTCGCAACCAGGTCACCGTCGAGCTGCGCGAGGGGCGGCTGCACTACAGCATCAGCCGCGACGGCCGCGCGCTGTTCCTCCCCGGACAGTTGGGCTTCGTGTTCCTGGGCGCGCCGCGGCTGCGAGACGGGCTGCGCATCGTGGACACGGTACGGGCGACGCACGATGAGTGGTGGACGCAGCCGTGGGGCGAAGTGGCCCGCGTGCACGACCGCCACAACGAGGTGGCGGTCACGGCGGAGGAGGTCGCGGCCCCCCACCGGCGCTTCGTGTTCCGGGTCCGTGCCTTCGACGACGGCGTCGGCTTCCGGTACGAGCTGCCCCGGCAGCCCGGCCTCGACAGCTTCGCCATCGCCGACGAGCTGACGTCGTTCGCTCTGGTGGACAACCCGACGGCCTGGTGGATCCCGTCCGACCGCCCGCGCATGGACCGCTCCGAGATGCTGTACTCCTCGGGGCCACTGAGCGTGCCCCCCCGGGTCCAGACCCCGCTGACGATTCGCACGCGCGACGGCCGCACCTGGCTGGTGATCCACGAGGCAAACCTCGTGGACTACGCGCGCATGAATCTGAGGACCGAGCGGCTCGAGGACCGCACGCTGTACGCGGACCTGGCGCCGTATGCCAACGGCGTTAAGGTCTACGGCCGCACGCCGTTCGTGACGCCGTGGCGCACCATCCAGATCGCCGACCGGATCACCGAGCTGGCACCGTCGGTCCTGACGCTCAACCTGAACCCGCCCAGCCGCCTGCCCGACACCGACTGGATCCGCCCGATGAAGTACGTCGGCATCTGGTGGGGGATGCACATCGGCGCGCAGACCTGGGCGTCGGGGCCGCGGCACGGGGCGACGACCGCGAACGCGAAGCGGATGATCGACTTCGCGGCGGCCAACGGGTTCGGTGGAGTACTGGTCGAGGGCTGGAACACCGGCTGGGACGGCGACTGGATCGCCAACCGCAACGCCTTCTCGTTCACGCAGGCCTATCCGGACTACGACCTCGCCGAGGTCGCCCGGTACGCGCGGGAGCGGGGCGTCCGGCTCATCATGCACAACGAGACGTCGGGCGGGATCGAGAACTACGAGCGCCAGCTCGACAGTGCCTTCGCCCTGTACCGGTCGCTCGGCATCACCGCCCTCAAGACCGGCTACGTCACGGACACGACCGGCGAGGGCCACTCTCACTGGTCGCAGTACATGGTGCGGCACTACCGCCGCGTGATCGAGGCGGCGGCGCAGCACGGCATCATGCTGGACGTGCACGAGCCGATCCACGACACCGGCGAGCGGCGCACCTGGCCGAACATGATGACCCGCGAGGGTGCCCGG
>CAYLJK010000099.1:0-2541 GCA_964383975.1 uncultured Gemmatimonadales bacterium
GAGGGCCCGCAGCTCGGGGCGCGAGCGGTCAGCGGCGGCGGCACGGGCCGCGGCGGAGTCGTGGCGCGCGTCGCCCGTGACCCGGATGACGTCGCGGCGGACGCCGAGGGCCACGAGGCCCTCGGCGTCCGCCGCGTCCACCGCGCCGACCGCATCGAGGGCCGCGTACGCCTCGCCGAGGAGCGCGCGCGCCAGCATCCCGCGCCGCGACGAGAGCGGACCGAGGTTCGCCGAGACGAGGGCGCAGCGCACGCGGCGCGCGGAGGCCTGGCGGACCAGCTCGGGCCACAGATCGGTGGCGGCGAAGACCAGAGCTGATGGCCGCAGCGCGTCGAGGACGCGCGCCGTATCCGCGGCCGTGTCAGCCGGCACGTACGAGCGCACATCCGCGACCACGCGGGCGGCCAGGTCCTCGGCGGAGGGCGAGCTGAAGGTCCAGGCGACCTGCCAGTCCGGTCGGGCCGCGCGCAGCCGGTCGAGCACGGACTGCGCCTGGCGCCCTTCGCCGACGGACGCCGCATGGAACCAGAGCAGCGGCCTGGCCGGGTCCCGGTGCGCGGCGGCCCAGGCCGCGAGCCCGTCGCCCGCGCGCAGGCGGCCCGCCAGCGCGCGGGCGAGCTTCCGGTCCCGCACGCCGGCCACCCGCAGCAGCGGCGGCACCACGAGCCGGAGGGCGGCGAGCAGGGCGCGGTAGAGAACCCGGATCACGGCACATACGTTACGTGGCGTGACCCTGAAAGACTACGCCGCGCGCTCGCGCGCGCCCCGCTACAGCCTCCTCCTCGCGCTGCCGCTCCTGCTCCTCTACGAGGCATCGAGCTTCGCGCTCACCGGTTCCGCGGTGGAAGGGGTGCGCAACGGCGCCGACGTGCTGCTCAAGAGCCTGTTCCTGGCGCTCGGCGGGCGGGACGGGCTCATCCTCTTCAACGTGCTGCTCGCGCTCGCCGGCACGTTCCTCGTGTGGCGGGACCTGCGGCGTGCCCGGGAGCCGCTCGTGCGCGGCGTCTTCGGGATGATGCTGCTCGAGAGCGCGGTGTACGCGGCGCTGTTCGGCCTCGTGGTCGGCGGCCTGACCGCGCTCGTGCTGGGGGCCCCGCAACTCATCCAGATCGGGGGCGGCGCGCTTGACCTGCCCACGCAGCTCGTCATCTCGCTGGGCGCCGGGATCTACGAGGAGCTGCTCTTCCGGGTCCTGCTCACGGGCGGCCTGCTCGCCGTCCTCCGCGCGCTGCTTGGCTGGAGGCCGGCGGCGGCCGCGGTGGCCGCCGTGCTGGCGTCGGCGCTCATCTTCTCGGGCTTCCACTACGTCGGCCCGTACGGCGACCCGTTCGCCGTGCCGAGCTTCGTCTTCCGGGCGATCGCCGGCATCGTCCTCAGCGTGCTCTACGTCGCGCGCGGCCTCGGGATCGCCGCGTGGACGCATGCGCTGTACGACCTGGGGTTGACGCTGATCGGAACTGTGTGAGAGGTGATGCGTGGTGGGTGATTGGGTGCCGAAAGCGGGATGACAGGTGATGGGTTCGCTGGGCCGAAGCACCACCACTCATCGCCTTCGTGGCGCCCTGGTCCGCTCCGCGTGGATCGAATCGAGCACCGCGCGGAAGACCTCGATGGGCTGGGCGCCGACGAGCAGGCCGCCCTCGATGTAGAAGGTCGGCGTCGAGCGCGCGCCGGAGCGCACGGAGCCGTCGAAGTCCTGCCGCACCAGTTCGCGCGTGAGGCCGCGGCGCAGGCAGTCCACGAGCGCGCTCCGGTCCGCGCCGGCCGAATCCCCCAGCGCGAGGAAGAAGGACCCGGGCTCCCGCAGCTCCGACCAGCGCTCCTGGGTGCGGAAGAGCAGGTCGTGGAGGGCCCAGAACTTCCCCTGGCGCGCGCCGCACATCGCCAGCTCGGCCGCCGGGCCGGCGTTGGCGTGGGTCGGGAGCGGGAAGTTGACGAAGATCAGCCGTACCTTCCCCGTCGCGATGTAGTCGCGCTCCAGCAGCGGCATCACCTCCCGGGCGAACCGCCCGCACCACGGGCACTGGAAGTCCGACATCGCGTAGATCGTCACCGGCGCGGTCGGCGTGCCCCTGGTGCGCGCGGCGCGCAGGTCGTCCTGCACGGCGGCGATGGGGGCGCGGGCCGGCACCAGTAGGGCGGCCAGCGCGAGGGCGAACGCCAGCCGGCTACCGGCGGCCGTCAAGCCGTTCCCCGGGGTCTATCGTCCAGATGGCGATCACGCCGCAGCGCAGTCCCGGCCGCTGCAGTTCGGGCGGCGCCTCCTGCGGGTCGCGGTACACCTCGACGCCGCGGATGGCGACCGGATTGATCGGGAAGTTGGGGCCGGTGGCGAAGGTCGCCGGGTAGCCGTCAAGGAAATACTCGGGCCGGCAGTTGCTGGTGGAGCGGGCCATGAGGACCACGCACCCGCGCGAGGTGCAGTTGGTGATGACGCCGGGCACGGTGCGAAGCAGGTCGGTGACGTTGACGGCGCGGCGGCCGCGGATCTGGTCACGGGAGAGGAAGCCTATCTGAAGGCGTATCAGGCAGTGGTCGACG
>CAYLJK010000099.1:2551-7498 GCA_964383975.1 uncultured Gemmatimonadales bacterium
AGAAGCCGCGGCCGCTGAGGCGCCGCTGCTCGAAGGCGGCCTCGGAGCGCCAGCCGGCGTCGTCGTCGGGGCGCGCCGTCACCTCGATCGGGGCGACCTCGACGGTGCGGGGCTCCAGCTCCAGCTCCGCGGTGGCGCGCTGGCCCTCGCGCAGCTCCAGCACCCAGGAGCCGGCGGCGAAGCCGATGGCGCGGACCTGGAGCACGCGCACGCCGGGAGGAATGCCCCGGATCTCGAAGCGGCCGGCGCTGTCCGCGTGGGTGGTCAGCGGGAAGCCGAGCACGGTCACGCGGGCGGCATGCACCGGGGTACGGGAGACCCGGTCCACCACGCGTCCTTCGATGTGGGCGGGGGCCATCGCCTCCTGTGCGGCGAGGGGCGCGGCCCGGGACCACGGGACGATGGCGAGCGCCAGGGCCCAGGCGACGAGCGCGAGGCCGCCGGCGGGGACGAGGCGGTGGTCGATGGCATGCATGGGGGCTCCGCCCGTAATACTACCGCGGGGCCGACCCGCACGGGAGCGACCGCGACGTGCGCGCACCCCCCTTGCGCATCGCGCGCGCGCGCAACAGTCTAATTGAAAGGAACCGGGCTTGCCCCGGTCCATGGTGCAGCCCTGTGCTTGGGGCCAAGGACACCCGGAAGTACCAGCAGGACGTTCGGCGTGCGGGTCATGGGCCCACGCCGGGCGTGAGTCGTGTTCTGTGGACCGGGTCGGGTCCACGCGTACCACTTCTTCCTCCAGGAGAGGGGGAGCACACGATGAGACGTACGTTGTTGAGCCGACTGTGCGCGGTGGCCGGTCTGGCCCTCGCGGCACTCGCCGGATCGGCGGGGGCGGCGTGGGCGCAGAACGCGGTCCTCCGCGGCACGGTCCGGTCGGACGGGGGGGAGGCCGTCGTTGGCGCCAACGTGTACATCGTTGAGTTCAACGTCCAGGTCGCCACCACCGAGGCCGGCCGGTTCGTGCTCACCGTGCCGGGGGACCGCGTCCGCGGGCAGCAGTTGCAGTTGCGCGTGCGGGCGATCGGCTTCCGGCCAAGCAGCCGGGCGGTGACGATCACCGCGGGCGAGCAGACGGTGGACTTCACGCTCGCGGCGGACATCAACCGGCTCGAGGAGATCGTGGTCACCGGCGTGATGGAGGGCACCGAGAAGACGAAGGTGCCGTTCACCATCTCGACGGTGGACATGTCCGACGTGCCGGCACCGGCGACCGACCCGATCCGCCTCCTGGCGGGCCGGGTGCCGGGGGCCAACATCACGTCGCAGAGCGGCCGGCCGGGGGCCTCGGCCTCCGTCATCCTGCGCGGTCCGACCAGCATCAACGCGGCGGGCCGCGGCCAGGGTCCGCTCTACATCGTGGACGGCGTCATCATCAGCGGCTCGCTGCCCGACATCAATCCGAGCGACATCGAGAACGTCGAGGTCGTGAAAGGGGCGGCGGCGGCCTCGCTGTACGGGGCGCGCGCGGGGAACGGCGTCATCCAGATCACCACCCGCAGCGGCCGCCGGGCGGCGGACGGTATGTCGTTCAACGTCCGAGCGGAGACGGGCGCGCAGGACATCGAGCGCGAGTTCCCGCTGGCCCGCACGACCACGCTGCTCATGGACGCGACCAACACGCGCTTCTGCGCCACGGTGTCCGTCAGCGCGCCCCTGTGCTCAGGCACGATTGACTGGGCGACGGAGGCGGCGCGCGTCAACAACCAGCCGGGCGACTTCGCCCGTGCTCCGCGCACGTTCCCGCTCGACCCCGGCGCCTCGACGGCGGTCGGAGCCCTGCGGAACGCGTACCAGTCGCGACTCTGGCCCGGCCGGACGTACAACGCGGTCGAGCAGGTGGTGGACCCCGGGCAGTTCGTCAACGCCACGCTGGACATGACCGCGCGGTTTAACAACACGCAGGTCTACGCCAGCCTGTCGGGTCTCGACCAGGGCGGAGCGATCCGCTTCCTGCGGGGCTACGAGCGCTACACGGCACGGCTCAACGCCGACCAGCGGCTGGGCGATGCGTGGTCGGTGTCGCTGCGCAGCTACTACGCGCGCACCTGGCAGGACGGCCAGCGGCAGGAGTCCGGGCAGAACGACGGCTTCTTCCGCCTCACCCGGCAGCGCGGCGCGGCTGATGTGCTGGCCCGCGACACGCTCGGCCGGCTCTACATCCGCACCGACCTCCAGAGCGCGGGCTCGCAGAACCAGAACCCGCTCACCGGCTTCCTCCAGCGCCGGGACGAGGAGACGGGCGACCGGTTCATCGGCGGCATGACGCTGCGCTTCACGCCGACGACCTGGGCGGACCTCGAGGGGAACTTCTCCTACGACTACGCCGGCTCGTCGTACCAGGCGTTCAACGACAAGGGCTTCCGGACCACGACCAGCCAGCCGGCGACCAACGCCGGGTTCTACGAGCGATACTACAGCCGGTCGCAGTCCTTCAACACCAGCCTCAACGCGATCCTGCGGCGCAACCTGACCCGTAACATCGCGGGCCGGGCGAGCTTCCGGTACCTGTACGAGCAGCAGGACTTCGACGACGCCGACAACTGGGGCAACCAGCTGGCGGCGGTGGGCGTGCCCGACCTCAACAACGTCACGGGCGGGTCCACGGGGACCGAGAAGTTCCTGAACTCCTCCCGCACCTCCGTGCGGCAGATCGGGCTCTTCGCCGGCGCCGGGCTCGACTTCTATAGCGGCCGCTACGTGTTCGACGGCCTGATCCGGCGGGACGGCTCCTCGCTGTTCGGGGCCAACAACCGGTGGGCCACCTTCGGTCGCGTGTCGGCGGCGTGGAACATGGCGCTCGAGCCGTGGTGGTTCGCGCCCAACAGCGTCAGCGCCCTCAAGCTGCGCGCTTCGCGCGGCTCGGCGGGCGGCCGGCCTTCGTTCTCGGCGCAGTACGAGACGTACTCGGTCAGCGCGTCGGGCGTGAGCTTCGGCGTGGCGGGCAACCGCAACCTGCGGCCCGAGATCACGGTGGACAACGAGATCGGGGCGGACATCGAGCTGTTCCGTCGCGCCCTCGTGACCGTCACGTATGCGGCGTCCGAGACCCGCGACCAGATCCACCAGGCCCCGAACCCTGCCGAGAAGGGCTTCAGCACGCAGTGGCAGAACGTCGGGACGATGGAGAACAAGACCTGGGAGTTGGCGCTGAACCTCCCGGTGATCCGCAGCCGGGACATCAGCTGGACGTGGACGGCGACGTACGACCGGACGCGGACGACGATCTCCGAGCTGGACGTCGCGCCGTTCTCGTTCGGCCCGACCAACGCCCAGGCGGCGGGCGCGATGTTCCGTGCCGTCGAGGGTGAGCGGTACGGCACGTTCTACGGCCGCGCGCACGTGCGCGACTGCTCCGAGCTGCCGCCGGCCTTCCAAGCGCAGTGCGGCGGCGAGGGGATGGCGTTCCAGCGCAACGACGACGGCTGGATCGTGTGGGTCGGCGCCGGCAACAGCTGGCGCGACGGCATCACGCGCAACCTCTACACCACCTCCCTGCCGGCCTCCGAGGCCCCGTGGGGCGTGGGCCTGAACTTCGGCATGCCGATCATCATCCGGGACACGGTGTGCATCGCCGCGCCGACCAGCAGCTGCCCGGCGCTCCAGATGCCGCTCGGCAACGCGCTGCCCGACTGGCAGTTCTCGATCGGGCAGACGTTCCAGTGGCGGCGGCTGTCGGTGTATGCCCTGCTCCAGGGCGTGATGGGCCGCGAGGTGTGGAACCAGGGCTATCACTGGGCCCACCTGGACTACAACATCAGCGCGGTGGACCAGCGGAGTCGGACCGTCGAGACCGCCAAGCCGATCGGCTACTACTGGCGGGCCGGCTCGCCCGACGCGGGCGGCATCGGCGGCCTCTACGACATCCTGGCGCCCACGCGGGCACAGGTGGAGACCACCGACTACATGAAGCTGCGCGAGCTGTCGGTGTCGTACAACGTCGGCTCGGTCGGCGGCGTGGGGAACTGGACGGTCAGCGTCATCGGCCGGAACCTGTTCACCATCACCGACTATCGCGGCTTCGACCCGGAGGTCGGCAACACCAGCGGCATCGGGTCGTCCGGAGCGGTGGGTGCGATTGATGCGTTTGCGTTCCCGAACGCGCGCACGTTCACCGTCGCCCTGTCCACGAGCTTCTAGGCGGCCGGTGCGGGGCGCGGGCGGCGACGCCCGCGCCCGGCGCCCCCCTATTGGGAGGATGAGCATGCGAACGATGAAACTCCTGCTGGCCGGCGTCGTGGCGGTCGCGGTGGCCGCGTGCAGCGATCAGCTGGACGTGACCAACACGAACGCGCCGGATGCCGAGCGCGCCCTCCGGTCACCGACCGACGTGGAGAACCTCGTCGGCTCGTCGTATCAGGCGGTGCACGCCAGCACCCTCGGCGGGTCCAACGACGCCATCCAGCCGCAGACGCTGGTCATGGGGATGGAGTCGTACTCCGACCTCGCCAACTTCGGGATGAACCTGCGCTCGCCCGTCCCGCGTCCCGCCATTGACAACACGCGGGGCAACGCGGTGCAGGGGGGCAACTACCGGGACTTCCTGGGTCTGCACCGGGCGGCGCGGCAGGCCGCGACCGGCCTCAGCGTGATGAACCGGGCCGACTTCGCATTCCTGCCGGTGGACACCTTCCGCACCAACCGCGCCAAGGCGTGGGGCAACTTCGTGGTTGGCGTGGCGCTCGGGAATGTCGCCTTGATCTACGACCAGGGGGCGGCGGTCGCGGCGGAGAACACGGGGCAGTCGGAGCCGGTGCCGCTCATCGCGTACGACTCCCTGATGACGTATGCCCTGGCCCAGATCGACGCCGCGATCGCGTTGGCCACCCCCGCTTCCCGGTGGGGGACGTACAGCACCGAGGCGGCTTGGCTGAACGGGCTCGCGCTGACGCCCGCGCAGTTCATCGCGCTGGCGAGGGGCTACAAGGCGCGCTTCCGCGCCGG
>CAYLJK010000099.1:7508-8037 GCA_964383975.1 uncultured Gemmatimonadales bacterium
ACCGGCCGACCGGGCCGCGGTGGACTGGGCAACGGTCATCGCCGATGCCAACGCGGCCCTCGCCCAGCTGCCGAACGGGCTCGTGATCCCGATGGCGCCGGCGCAGGGCTGGGACATCAGTTGGCCCGTCCAGCATTTCTTCAACAACTCGACGAACTGGCACTGCATGCACCAGTACATCATCGGGATGGCGGACAGTTCGGGCGGGTATGACACCTGGCTCAACACGCCGGTGCTCAACCGCACGCCGTTCCTGGTGGTGACCGCCGACCGCCGGTTCCCGCAGGGGACCGACCGGGCGACGCAGCGGACCAACAGCGCCACCGTCGGCAACGGCGGCCCGCCGAACCCCTACATCCGGAACCGCTCGGTGCCGGACTGGCAGGGCGCGCCGCTCGGTACCTCCTGGTACGACCACTACCGCTGGCAGCCGTTCTACGCAGCGGGCCGGGTGGGGAACTTCCCGGTGTACACCGCGACCGAGCTGCGGATGCTGTATGCGGCCCGGGCCCTGGCGGGCGCGCTCTCG
>CAYLJK010000100.1:0-8001 GCA_964383975.1 uncultured Gemmatimonadales bacterium
CGCCGCGGCGGGGAGGCGAAGGCGACGACGAGGTCCTGCGGGCCGGCCGCGGGCCCGGCGCGGACGCCGCTATACGGCTTGTCGATCGGCGGGAGGCCGACGGAGCGGATGCGCCCGCCCTCCCGGGGCGGGAGTGCGTCCCGCGCGGCGGCGCCGCGCGCGCTCCTGACCGCGGCTGTGAGGACGAGCGGGAACTGTCGCACGGGGCTCCTCAGGCGAATCAGGATGCGCCCCGTTCCCGGCGCCGTCAAACGGGGCCCGGGACACCACGGCCCCGGGTGTCTCCCCACGGGTCGTTCGCCGCGCGAACTCGATGCCCGAGCGCCCCTGTGCCTCGGCGCCCCCGGTGCCCGCCTACCGAGCGGTCGTGCGCCGGTGCGCCCGTGCCCGCCGCGGCTTCAGCCGCACTCCGAGAACCCGCAGACGTGGCACTTCACGCACCCCTCGGCGAACTCCAGCTGTGACCCGCAGTCCGGGCAGGCGCCGAGCAGGTTCGGCCCATCGCTGGTCGCGCGACCCTGGGCCTGCGCGTGCGTGCCACCGAGCGACGGGGCGCTGGCGATGGAGCGCACGACGACCTCGGCCTTCGGCTGGCCCGCGAGCAGGTCCTGCTGCACGCCGGCCTTCTCCTGCATCCACCGCTCGATGGCGATGCCGATGGCATCCGGCACACTCATTACCTTGTTCGGCCCCAGCCCAATGACCTTGTCGGAGCTGATGCCGCGCAGTTGGCGGTGGATCTCGCCCATCGGGATCCCCGAGCGCAGACCCAGCGAGATGAGCCGCCCGATCGCCTCGACGTCCGCCATCAGCGGGGCGCCCGCCTTGCCGAGCGAGATGAAGACCTCGAACGGCTGGCTCTTGTCGTCCTCGGTGATGGTCACGTACGCGGTGCCGAGCGGCGTTTCGATGCGGCGCGTCGCGCCCTTCAACAGGTCCGGTCGCGAGCGCTTCTGCCGCCGCTGCGCGTTCTCCGCCTCCACCAGGTGCAGGTCGCGGCGCACGCGATCCAGCTCCGCGTCCCGCTCGGCCAGCTGGCCCTTCAGCTCCGCCAGCTCGCGCTCCAGGTCGGTCGCGGGGCGACCCGGCAGCACGCTCGACCGCTGGTCGGCGCCCTGCGCCTCCACCTGCTTCGCCGTCGCGCCGGTCGAGAGCACCTGCATCGGCCGGCTGTTGTCCCGGTACACCGTGACGCCCTTGCACTTCAGCGCGTACGCCAGCTCGTAGATCTGGCGCACGTCCTCCTCGGAAGCGGTCTCCGGGAAGTTGCAGGTCTTGGAGATGGCGGAGTCCGTGTACTCTTGGAAGGCCGCCTGCATCCGGATGTGCCACTCCGGAGTGACGTCGTGCGCGGTGACGAACACGCGCTGGACGTCCGCCGGAACCTCGTCGAAGTGGATGTGTCCGGCCTCGGCGATGCGCTGCATGAGATCGTCGCCGTACCATCCGTCCGCCCGGGCCCGCGCGACGAAGTCCTCGTTCACATCGGGCATCAGCACGCCGGCCTGGTTGCGCAGGAAGGCGACGGCGAAGAGCGGCTCGATCCCCGAGGAGCACCCGGAGATGATGGAGATGGTCCCGGTCGGCGCGACGGTCGTGAGGTTGCAGTTGCGCAGCCGGCGCATCGGCCGGACCCGCTCGCCGTCCACGCGCGCGGCGGTCGCGTCCGGCCCCCAGATGCTGCGCTCCCACTCCGGGAAGACGCCCCGCCCCTCGGCGAGCCGCTCCGACTCGACCTTCGCCTCCTCGTCCACGAACTGCATCAGCCGCCGCCCGAAGGCGACGCCCTCGGGGCTGTTGTAGGGGATGCCCAGCCGCACCAGCGCGTCGGCGAAGCCCATGACGCCGAGCCCGACGCGCCGGATCCGCTTCGCGAGGTGGTCGATCTCCGGCAGCGGGTACTTGTTCGCGTCAATGACGTTGTCCAGGAAGTGCGTGCAGAGGTGCACCGTCTGGCGCAGCGCCTCCCAGTCCATCGCGCCGTCCCGCACGAACGCGCCGACGTTGATGGAGCCGAGGTTGCAGACGTCGTACGCCAGCAGCGGCTGCTCGCCGCACGGGTTCGTCGCCTCGTAGCTTCCCAGCTGCGGCACCGGGTTGTAGCGGTTGGCCTCGTCCACGAAGAACACGCCCGGCTCCCCGGTGCTCCACGCGCCGTGGATGATCTTCGCGAACACGGTGCGTGCGTCGAGCTGCCCGGTCACCACCCCCGTCTTGGGGTGGACGAGGTCGTACGCCGTCCCCGCCTGGACCGCCTCCATGAACTTCCGCGTGACGGCGACGGAGATGTTGAAGTTGGTGATCTTCGAGGTGTCGGCCTTGCAGGCGATGAACTCCAGGATGTCGGGGTGGTCCACCCGCAGGATGCCCATGTTGGCCCCGCGACGCGTCCCCCCCTGCTTCACCACGTCCGTCGAGGCGTCGTAAAGCGACATGAACGAGACGGGCCCCGACGCCACGCCCATGGTCGAGCGCACGACGTCGTTCTTGGGCCGCAGCCGGGAGAAGGCGAACCCCGTGCCGCCTCCCGACTGGTGGACGAGCGCCATCGCCCTGAGCGTGTCGTAGATCCCGCTCTGCCCGTTCGACAGGGCGTCGTCCACCGGGAGCACGAAGCACGCCGAGAGCTGGCCCAGCGGCCGCCCCGCGTTCATCAGGGTCGGGCTGTTCGGCATCCACTTCCGCTCGGCCATGACGCGGAAGAACTCCTCGGCAAGCGCCTCGACGGCGCCCTCCGAGGAACCGTAGGAGCGGTCGGGGGCCGCGATGGTGCGCGCGACGCGCCAGAAGAGGTCCTCGGGGGTCTCGACCGGCTTCCCGGCGTCGTCCTTCACCAGGTAGCGCTTCTCGAGAACGGTGATGGCGTTGGCGCTCAACTGGAGCTTGTGCCGATCGGCGGAACGGGACGCCATGATGCAAAATCTCCCACGTGTCGGGGGTTACATCGGCCCGACCAACTCTGCTCATGTACTCGCAGTGGCGGCGTTACGGTCGCTACGGAGTTGTACGGCGAGGGGCCAAAGTAGGAGCGTGGCGCCGAGCAGGCAACACCCCGCGAACATCAAGGCACGACCACGGCTTTCCGTTTCCCACATCACAAAGATGTCACGGCGTCGGATGGCGCGGGAACCGGCCCTCGCGATGGTGCCGCGACAGCGCCACGTAGTGCGCCACCGTCGAGCGGATTCGTGCGCGCAGCGCCTCGTCCACCGGCCGCACGATGCGCGCCGGGACGCCGAGCACCAGCGAGCCCGGCGGGATCTCCAACCCTTCCGGGACCACCGCGCCGGCGCCGATCACCGACCCCGTCCCGACGCGGACGTCGTTCAGGAGGATCGCCCCCATGCCGATCAGGCAGTCGTCCTCGATGGTGCAGCCGTGGAGGATGGCGCGGTGTCCCACGCCGACATCCGCGCCGATGGTGCACGGCACGCCCTCGTCCACGTGGATCACCGAGAGGTCCTGGATGTTCGAGCGCGCGCCCACGGTGATCGGCTCCATGTCGGCCCGGAGGACGCAGCCGTACCAGACGCTCGCGTCGGGGCCGAGCCGGACGTCGCCCAGCACGTCGGCGCCGGGCGCGATGAACGCCGTGGGGTGGATGTCGGCTATTGCCGGATGACCGTGAACTGGACGTTGAACCAGGCCTTCACCGGCTGCCCGTTCTTGGTGGCGGGCTGGAACGTCATGTCGAGTGCCTGGGCCCGCGCCGCCGCGTCGAAGGCGTCGCAGCGCGAGGACCGCTGGACCGACGGGTTCCCCGACACCTCGCCTTGGGGCGAGACCTCGACGAGGATCGTCGCCGGCGCGCTCTGGCCCGTGCAGGTGGACGGCCACGGCAGCTGCGCCGGCACGCGCGCCACCGGCCGGGCGTCGTAGCAGGTGCGGCCCGGGTTGGAGAGGCTGACGGTCGGCGACGTGTAGCAGTCCGGCCGCGTACCGCCAGCCGCTGTCGCCGGCGTGGACGGCGTGGCCGCCGTCGCGGGCGTCCGGGTGGCGACCGCGGTGGTGGGCGTGGCGGTGACCGGGGTCGTCGCGGCCGTCGTTGCCGGCGTCAGCGTCACGGTGAGCACACGCGTCCCTCCGGCCGCGATGTTCACCGAGCTGTTGGAGTACGGCCGGAACCCCTCGGCCACGATGTCCACACGGTGGCGGCCGGCGGGGAGCTTGAAGCGCGTCCCCGTGCGCGGCTGCCCGTCCACGGTGATGCGCGCGCCGGCCGGGATGTTGCCGGAGAGGCTGAGCGTCCCTTCGCGCGCGCCGGCCGCCGCCGTCGTCGCGGGCGCGGTGGCCGGCGTGGTCGTCGGCCGGGCCGTCGCGGCCGTCGTCGGACGTGTCGTGGGCCGCGTCGCGGCCGCGAGCTGGACGCTGTCGGCCTGCGCCCGGGCGATCGAGTCGCGCCGGATCGAGTCGGCCCGCGCCACCGCCGCCAGCGACTCCGCCCGCGCCACGGAATCCCGCGCGGCCTGGTCCCGCTGCTGCTGCGGCCGCATCATCCCGAAGTAGTACCCCGCCCCGCCGCCGCCCACCACCACCAAGAGGAGCACGGCCGCGATGAGACCGAGCCCCGACTTCTTCGGCTCCGCGCCGGCGGCCGGCGCCGGGCGCCGCGGCGGCTTGGCCGGCTTGGGCGGGGCCGCGGCCGGCGCCGCCTCCGCCGCCGGCTCCTTCGGCTTCGCCATCGAGGCCGAGGCGCGCGGCAGCGGCGTCGTCGCCGCGGACACCACCGCCGGCGCGGGCGGGGCGCCCTTGGGCGGCGGCTTCATCGGCTCGATGGCGCGCGTCGGCATGGTGGACAGCTCCGCCATGGACGCCGGCGCGCCGCCCGACTCCAGCGCCGCGATCAGCTCCTCCGCGTTCTGGAAGCGGTCGTCCGGCTTCTTCGCCATCATCCGCTGGATCACCCCGAACAGATCGCGCTGCTCGGCCGACTCCAGCGGCGGCACCGGCAACTCCTCCATGATGTGCTTGTAGCCGATGGAGAAGCTGTCCTCGCCGTCGAACGGCACATGCCCCGTGAGGCACTGGTAGCCGACGACGCCGAGCGAGTAGACGTCGGAGCGGCCGTCGAGGTTCTGCGCCCGCGCCTGCTCCGGACTCATGTAGTGCGGCGTTCCGATGGACATGCCGGTGCCCGTGAGCCGGGCCCCCGACTGCGCCTTCGCGATGCCGAAGTCCGTGACGATCGCCTGCCCGAGCTCATCGAACATGATGTTGTCGGGCTTGATGTCGCGGTGGACGATGCCGTGCTTGTGCGCGTAGCCGAGGGCGCGGGCGCACTCGATGAGCATCCGCCGGATCTCGGGCACCGGCAGCGCCCCGCGCGTTTCGATGACGCCGGAGAGCGACTTGCCGCGGATGAACTTCATCACGAAGTAGATCACGCGGCCGGCGCGGCCGACCCGGTAGATCGGGATGATGTTCGGGTGCTCGAGCTTGCCCGCGGTGCGGGCCTCGCGCTGGAAGCGCTCGACGAACTCGGCGTCGAAGGAGAGGGAGAACGGCAGGACCTTGATCGCGACCTCGCGCTCCAGCTGCTTGTCGCGCGCCTTGTACACCACGGCCATGCCGCCGCGGCCCAGTTCCTTCTCCAGCTCGTACTCGTCCTTCAGCGCCTCCCTGACGATGTCGGTCTCGTTCTCCTGCGGCGGCTGGGCGGCCAACGGCGCCGTCGCCCCGGGCTGGCCCGCGCCGGTGAGGGACGTGAGGTCCTCCCCGCACCGCGGGCAGAACCGGACCGACGTGTCGACCTGTTGACCGCAGCGCTTGCAGAACATGGGCGCCCTGGACGTGAGGATAACGGCTGGAGCCGACGCAACTTAGGACTCGCGCCGAAGTGCTGTCAACCCTCGATCTCGAAGGGTGCGCGCCGCACGACACGACGCCCGCTGACTGGGTCGGATAGCTCCAGCTCCAGCACGTAGCGGCCGGGGGCGAGCCCGCGCAGCGCCAGCGCCTGGCGCACGCGCATGCGGCCCGGCGCATCGGTCACGGTGGTGTAGGCCAGGTCCGCTCCCCCGCCGCCGCCGAGGAGCCGCCGCAGCACCGACCGGCCCTGGCTCAGCACGCGGACGCGCGTCCCGACCGGCGCGCCCTGGGGAAGGCCGTACAGTTCGTAGTAGAGCGTCGCGGTCCCCTCGCGCGGGTAGCGCATCAGCGGGTTCAGCGCCACGTCCCCCTCCGCGCGGCGCCACACCAGCCCGCTCCCTTCGCGCCCCAGCACCACGTCGCTCGCGGCGAACGCGCCCGTCACCGCCGGCACCTCCAGCGCCTGCCCGCCCGCCGCCGTGCCCGTGGTCGCGTGCGGCTCCTGGACCACGAGCGTGTAGCGGTGGCTCCCCGCCGGCACTCGTAGCTGGAGCTGCTCCGCCAGGTAGCTCCCCGCGCCGAGCGGCTGCGCGCTGCGGAACACGCGCACCGTGTCGAGTGTGGCGAGCACCGCGCGCGCCGTGTCCATCACCAGGAGGCGCAGCGCCAGCGCGTACAGCGCCCCGCCGCCCTCCTGCGGCACGGGGTGGAGCCGGTCCGCCGGCACGGCGAACACCAGGTGCAGTTCCGGCCGGCCGGCCGCGTCGGCGACGGTGAAATACGAGACCACCGGCCGCAGCTCGCGCTCGAAGTGCAGCGCGTACGAATCGGTGGTCGTCGCCTCGCGCGCCTGTGCGGTGACGTACAGCCGCTCCTGCGCCCACAGCCGCCGCGTGTCCCCACCCGCGCGCGCCAGCCGGTCGTACAGGTCCGAGAGCCCGACCCGCGAGGCGAGGCAGTCGTTCCACACCTGGGTCTGCTCGGCCGTGGTCCGCTGGAGCCCGGCCGCCGTGGTGCCCACGCCGCCGCAGATCGCCGCGAGACTCTCGACCAGCCGGAAGTCCTGGACGTCGCCGATGGCGCGAAAGTTCAGCACCAGATCCTCCGCCGGCGGCGTGCGGCGGTACAGCCACGTCTCGTTCGCATCGGTCCCCGGCGCGATGTGCTGCCGGCGCTCCGTCGGCTCGCCGTGCCGGATGTAGATCACGCCGCGGTCGTCGAGGTCGGCCTGGCTGGTGTCGCGGAACACGGCCAGTGTGCTGTACGCCCGCCGCGGCGACACGAGACGGAAGCGGGTCACCGCGTACTGGGTGCGGCGGAAGTGCTCCTGGAGCCGCTCGATCCCGCGGCGGCCGTCCTGCGCGCCGCGGCCCTCCCAGAAGCGCTCCAGCCAGGGCGCGACGGCGCTGTCCGGCAGCACGTCGAACCGGGCCAGCTCCGCCGGCGTCGCGACCCAGCGCAGATCCCCGCGGAACTCGGCGCGCGCCTCCGGGGACGGCGGCCGCGCCAGCGCCGCGCGCCAGGCCGCGGCGACCGAGTCGCTGCCGCCGCGCTGCGCGTGGGTGCGCGCCAGCTCCAGCGCGGCGACCACGCTGTCGCCCCCCGCGGCGAGGTACGCGCGGAACGCCACGAGCGCCGAGTCCATCTCGCCGAGCCGCCGCTCCAGGCGGCCGCGCTGCCGCTGCACCGACGGGATCCGCCCGGCCGGCGTCCCCGCCGCCTGCCGGAGCGCCTCCTGCGCCACCGCGAGCCGCGCCGCCACCCGCTGCCGCAGCGCGATGTCGGCCAGGTCCACCAGGGCCACGCCGTACGACGGATCGGCCTCCAGCGCCCGCGCGAACGCGCGCGCCGCCTGCGACAGGCGGTCGAGCTGCAGCGCCTGGCGGAGGTTCTCGAGGAGGATGATCCCGGACTCGCCGATGGCCAGCTCCGCGAGGCCGAGGTGGTACCAGGCCATCGGCCAGCCGGGACGCAGGTCCGCGGCCCACTGGAACTCGCTCGCGGCGTCCTGGTAGCGGCGCCGCCAGCCCGTGAGGTCGCCGAGCCGGAAGGCGACGAACCCCAGTTCCATGTGGAGGAACGGATCGTCGCGCTCCACCCGCGCCGCGGCGATGCGCTCCCGCTCCCAGCGCCGGAGCGCGACCGTGTCGGACACCGCCTTCACGAACCCAAGATGCTCGTAGGTGCGGATGG
>CAYLJK010000101.1:0-7968 GCA_964383975.1 uncultured Gemmatimonadales bacterium
GCACGGGGGGCGGCGCACGCAGTTCTTCTACACGGCGGCGAACCTGGTGGAGCGCTTGGACCTGCCGGGGATCGCGCCGGACGCGTGGCTCGCGTACGACGGCCTGGGGAATCCGCGCCGGTTCACCTCGCCGGCCGGGAGGACCCTCCGATACTATCGCGGCCTGATCTCGGGGGGAACGTCACTCCTCGCGGCTGCCGGCGCCTAGCCCGCCAGACGCACAACGGCCCGTCCTCTCTCCCCTCTCTTCTCTCCCCTCTCCTCTCTCCTATCTCCTACACGTCCAGATTCCTGACGTAACTGGCGTGCTGCTCGATGAACTTCCGCCTCGGCTCCACCTCGTCCCCCATCAGCGTCTCGAACAGCTGGTTCGCTTCGAACGCATCCTCCATCTCGACCTTGAGGACGGTGCGCGTCGCCGGGTCCATCGTCGTCTCCCAGAGCTGGTCGGGGTTCATCTCGCCGAGCCCCTTGTAGCGCTGGATGACGACGTTCCCGCGGCCGTCCCCGTTGCCGCCCAGCCGCTTCTGGTACTCGTCCCGCTCGGCCTCGTCGTAGGCGTAGTACTCCTCCTTGCCCTTCGCCACGCGGAACAGCGGCGGCTGCGCGATGTACACGAAGCCCGCGTCGATCAGCTGCTTCATCTCCTTGTAGAAGAAGGTGAGCAGCAGCGTGCGGATGTGGGCGCCGTCCACGTCGGCGTCCGTCATGATGATGATCTTGTGGTAGCGCGCGTCCTCGATCTTGAAGTCCTCCCCGACGCCGGTGCCGATCGCCGTGATGATCGTCCGGATCTCCTCGTTCGACAGGATCTTGTCGATGCGCGCCTTCTGCACGTTGAGGATCTTCCCGCGCAGCGGCAGGATCGCCTGGAACTGGCGGTCGCGGCCCTGCTTCGCGGAGCCGCCCGCGCTGTCGCCTTCGACCAGGTAGATCTCCGTCATCGCCGGGTCGCTGAGCGAGCAGTCGGCCAGCTTGCCGGGCAGCACGCCGGACTCCAGCGCGCTCTTCTTGCGGACCAGCTCGCGCGCCTTGCGCGCCGCCTCGCGCGCCAGTGCCGCCTGGGCGGCCTTCTCCACCACCGCTCGGGCCACCGACGGATGCTCGGCGAGGAACATGCCGAGGTGCTCGTTGACGACGCTCTTGATGATCCCCTCGATCTCGGAGTTGCCGAGCTTCGTCTTCGTCTGCCCCTCGAATTGCGGCTCCCGCACCTTGATCGAGAGCACGCAGGTGAGCCCCTCGCGGACGTCGTCGCCGGTGAGCGTGAAGTCGGCCTTCTTCAGCGCGCCGCTCTGCTTCGCATACTCGTTGATGACGCGGGTGAGCGCCGCCTTGAATCCGGTGAGATGGGTGCCGCCCTCGTGCGTGTTGATGTTGTTCACGAAGGTCAGCGTGTTCTCCTGGTAGCCGGCGTCGTACTGGAGCGCCAGCTGGATGTCCACGTCGTCCTTCACCGTCTCGATGACGATCGGCCGCTCGTGGAGCACCTTCCGGTTCTGGTTCAACCACCGCACGAACTCGGCGATGCCGCCCTTGTAGAAGAAGGTCTCCTCGCGCTCCTGCCCCGGCCGTTCGTCCTTGAGGACGATCGTGAGGCCCTTGTTGAGGAACGCCAGCTCGCGGAGCCGGCTCTCGAGGATGCTGTACTCGAAGCGCGTCTCGTCGAAGACCGTCGTGTCGGGCTTGAAACGGACCAGCGTGCCGGTGCCCTGCGTCTGGCCGATGACGCTGAGCTTCTTGACCGTCTCGCCGCGCGCGAAGCCCATGTGATGGCGCTTCCCGTCCCGCTCGACGATGACCTCCAGCCGCTCGGAGAGCGCGTTCACCACCGAGATGCCGACGCCGTGCAGGCCGCCGGACACCTTGTACGTGGACCGGTCGAACTTGCCGCCGGCGTGGAGCACGGTCAGCGCCAGCTCGACCCCGGGGATCCGCTCGGTGGGGTGGAGGTCCACCGGGATGCCGCGCCCGTCGTCCCGCACCGAGACGCTGTCGTCGGGGTGGATCGTGACCTCGATGCGGCCGCAGTAGCCGGCGAGCGCCTCGTCCACCGAGTTGTCCACGACCTCGTACACCAGGTGGTGGAGCCCGCGGCTGCCGGTCGAGCCGATGTACATGCCCGGCCGCTTGCGCACCGCCTCCAGACCCTTGAGGACCTGGATGGACTCCGCGCCGTACTCGTTCTGCTTCCTCGGTGCCATCATCACCCCTGTTGCCTTGCGCCTATTGCCGATTGCCCATGGCCTATCTGACGATCATCCCGCTCGCCACGCTCTTGGTGCCGCCGACCAGCCGCAGCGTCACCGGCTTGGGCTCCAGGTGCACGAAGCGCGGCTCCTCGATCGGCGCGACGCCGCTCGCCGGCGCCGTCCGCGCCAGCCAGGCGCGCCGCAGCCGCAGGAAGCGCTGGTACCAGCGGCGGCGGTCGTGGCGCAGCCGCTCGCCCAGCAGCGGCCACGGCCCAGCGAACGCACCGCGACCCTCCTCCAGCCAGCCAAGCAGCAGGTCATGGTCGTGCACGTGGCCGAGCACGTCCTGGAGTTCGCGCGCCAGCCGCATCTCGACCTCGTAGGCCGGGCCGCCGGCCGCTGCGTGGAACTCCAGCACGTAGCGCAGGCGCTTGAACGCGATCCGCAGCCGGTGCAGGGCGTCCGCGTCCGGGGAGGGCCGCTCCAGCCCCGGTTCCCGGGCGACCTCCGCGGCCAGCCGGGTGATCGCGTCACCCAGGACCCGCGCGACCGGCGTGTCCGGGTCGCCGCTGACGCGCGGCCGCTGCGCGAAGCGCTCCAGCCGGTCCATCAACCGGCGGTGGCCGGGGCGCTCGAGCGCCCGCACCAGGGCGGTGCGCGCACGGCCACGGCGCCGCCGCAGCCGCCGTACCAGCGTCTCCAGCCGGCGCCCCTCGATGCCGGGCACCTCCTGGACGTGCGAACCCTCAAGCAGCGCGAGGATCACGTCGGCGTCGCGCACCTCGCCGAGCCTTGCGGCGAGGCGGCGCAGGCCCCGCCGCAGCTTCGGCGGCTGATCGAGGTGCGCGCGCAGGGTGCGGAGCACCGCCCGCAGCCGCCGGGTCGCCACCCGCATCTGGTGCACGTCCTCGGGGTCGTGGCCGCGGCGCGCGTGCCGGCCGTGCCGGCGCAGCGCCCGCGCCTGCTCGGCAAGCACCCGGCGCGCGGCGGCTCCCACCGTGAGCGGCACGCCCGTTCCGATCACCGGCCGCTCAGCCATGGCCGAGCACCCAGCGGATCCGCTCAATACGCCCCGTGCGGCGCCCCGCGTTGATGCGCGCCAGGATGTCGGGCGTCATCAGCGTCAGCTCCTGCCGCCACGACGCCGAGCGCACGCGGACGAAGAGCGTCCCGTCCGCCGTGACCGACTCCGCCGCGGCGACCTTCGCGATCTGCGGGCCGACGAGGTCCGGCCAGACGTCCACGACCGACGCCCGCGCCACGCGCTCGGCGAGCCCCGCGGACCTGAGCCAGCCCGCGAGGACCTCTCCCGCCCGTGCCGGTGCGCCCCTGCGTCGCGCCATCACGCCACTCCGCCGTTCTCGATCCGCCGGACCGCCAGCGCCGCGACGGCGGCCGGGACGTCCGTCGCCTTCGGCACCGCCGCCACGACCTGGCTCCCTTGGGCCGCGAGCCGCTCGACCAGGTCGCCCAGGCGCCGGCTGCGTCCCTCGTCCAGCTCGGCGAACGCGTCATCGAGACAGATGACCGCCGGGCCCCCCGTCGCCTCGCGCAGCGCCTCCGCCTCGAGGAGCCGCAGGGCCAGCGCCGCCGTCCGCTGCTGGCCCGCGGAGCCGAAGCGGCGCAGCTCCCTCCCGTCGAGAAGGAGCCGCAGGTCGTCGCGGTGCGGCCCGGTGCCGGTGCGGCCGCGCGCCACGTCCCGCTCGCGGTGCCGCTCCAGCGCCGCCGCCAGGGCGGGCACCGTCGGCTCGGAGCGGGCTGCGTACGCCAGCGTCGGCTCGCCCTGCTCGCCGATCTCCCGGCACAGCTCACCGTAGGCGCCCGCCCACCGCTCCGCCCACGCCGCGCGCGCCGCACCGATGACCGCGCCGGCCTCGGCGAGCAACCGCTCCCACACCGGCATCTCGTCCCCGGCGGCCCGCAGCCGGTGCCGGAGCGCGCGGCGATACCGCGTGAGCGCCTCCACGTACCCGGGCGACGTCAGCGCGAGCAGCACGTCGAGGTAGTGCCGCCGCTCGCGCGGACCGCCGGCGACGAGCGCCACGTCGGTCGGGCTGAGCACCACGCCGCGCACCACACCGATGGCGCGCGCCATCCGCTCCGGCACCGCCCCATCCACGAGAACCCGCTTCTCCCGGGTCCGCGCATCGTACCCGGCGCCGACGGTCCTCCCGCGTGACGGCTCTCCGACGCTCCCGCCGTCCACCGTCACGCGGACGTGGAACCCGTCGGCCCCGAAGCGCACCAGCTCCCGGTCCAGCGCGCCGCGGAAACTCCGGAACACTTCGCAGTACAGCAGCGCCTCGATGAGGCTCGTCTTCCCGTGGCCGTTAGGCCCCACGACGAGGCACCCGGCGTCCGGGAACGCCAGGTCGGCGTCCGCCAGGTTGCGGAACCCGCGGACCGCGAGCGCGCGGATGCGGCCTATCGCACCGTCACGGTCACCGTGTCGGTGACCGTCTCGTGATCGAGGTTGTCCACCGCCCGGGCGAAGTACCGGAACCGCTGGTGCTTCACCTGGCCAAGCGCGACCGGGTATTGCGCCTCGACCAGCGTGTCGTACGGCGTCAGCGCCGGGAACGCGAACGGCGCGTCGAGGAACCGCAGCTCCGCCAGCCGAATCGCCGACCGGTCCGTCGCCCGCAGCCGGATGGCGAGCACGCCGACCGAGTCCACCGTGGTGTCGCGGGCGGGTGCGAGCCGCACCACGGGCCCCTCCCGGTCGGGTCCGTTCGGCCCCGCCGTCGGGGGACTCAGGTTCTCCCGGCACCCCCCAGCCACCCCCCAGAACACCCCCGCCAGACAAGCGCGAAACAGGCCACGGCCCGCGTCCCGGCGGACCATGGCCAGCGCGTGAGCGGGAGGGGAAGTCACGGAAGGACAAATTAGCCGGCAACCCTTGAAAATTCAAGGGTTTATCGCATCTACTGCACCGTCAGTCCGAGGCTGTCAGCGGCCATCACGTCGAGGAAGTCATAGGCCCGTACGACCAGCCGGAGCACCGTGCCCGAGGCGAGCCCCTCCGGCACGTGGAAGGTGAGTGGCCGGGTCACTTCGAACGGGGCATTGAGGAAGTCCGTGGAGTCGGCGATGACGGCGCCGCCGGCCACGCGGAAGACCATCTGAATGCTCTTCAGCCCGTCGTCGTCGTACGCGTACAGCGATCCGGTGACGGTGCCCGGACTGGTAACGACCTGCGAGGGAGGGACCTGGAGGTCGAGGATCGGCGGCTCCGGTCGGCCGCGCGGGTCGGTGCAGGAGAGCAGGAGGGCGCAGAGGCACAGCGGCACAGGGCTACGGGAGAAGCACCGGCGTCGCGAGCTCCGTGCCTCCCTGCCTCCGTGTCCCCGTGCCCGTCTATAATTCACCGGCCCTCGAACCTGGCCGCCCGTTTCTCCAGGAACGCCGCCAGCCCCTCCTTCATGTCGGCGGTGCTGGCGACGAGGCCGAAGGCGTCGGCCTCGATGCGCAGCCCCTCCTCCAGCGACGTCTCGAGCCCGCGGTCCACGGCCTCCATCGTGAGCGCCAGCGCGACGGGTCCCTTCGCGATGATCGTGTGCATCAGCTTCTCCGCCTCGGCCAGGAGCTGGTCGGCTGGCACGACGCGGCTCACGAGGCCCATTCGGAGCGCGTCGGCGGCGTTCACGTGTTCGCCCGTGAGAAGCATGTAGAGCGCGTTCCCCTTGCCGACGATGCGCGGCAGGCGCTGCGTGCCGCCGTACCCGGGCGTGATGCCGAGGTTCACCTCCGGCTGGCCGAAGCGGGCGTTCTCGCTCGCGATCCGGATGTGGCACGCCATCGCGAGCTCACAGCCGCCACCGAGGGCGAAGCCGTTCACCGCGGCGAGCACGGGCTTGCCCAGCCGCTCGATCAGCGCGAGCGTCTCCTGCCCCTTCAGCGCGCGGGCGCGGCCGTCGAGGACGCCCTGCTTGGCGAGGTCGCCGATGTCGGCTCCGGCAACGAACGCCTTGGGGCCGGCACCGGTCAGGATCACGCCGCGCACGGCGGGGTCGGCCTTGAGGGCGACCATCGCCGCGTGCAGCTCGGCGACCACCTGGTCGTTCAACGCGTTGAGCTTGTCGGGCCGGTTGATGGTGACGACCGCGATGCCGTCACGGATCTCGAGGAGGAGGGTCTGGTAGGTCATGGGGAGAAGATAAGGCGGGGTGGGTGGCGGGGGAGAGGTCAACGATCGGAGGTCGGCGGGGCTGGATGCACCGCGCCACCTCCCGGTTTTCCGCCGAAGGGCCGATCTTCTCCCCCGTGACCATCCGGGCCCTCGAGTGGGCGCCTTCCGGCGCCCTGCGCATCCTTGACCAGACCCTGCTGCCGAACGAGGAGCGCTGGCTCGAGCTGGACCGCATCGAGACGGTGGTCGAGGCGATCCGCGCGCTGCGAGTACGGGGCGCGCCGGCGATCGGTGTCGCGGCGGCGATGGGCCTCGCGGCGGCGCTGCTGCGCAGCGCGAAGCTCCCGCGCGAGCGCTTCCTCCAACTGGTGGACCGCGCCTGCGACGACCTCGCCGCCGCCCGCCCCACGGCGGCGAACCTCGCGTGGGCGATGGAGCGGATGCGCGGCGCCGCGCACGGCATGCCCGGCGGGTCGGCCTCGGCATACGAGGCGCTGGCGGCCGAGGCCGAAGCGATCCGGGCCGAGGACGAGGCGATGTGCCGGGCGATCGGGGAGCAGGGGCAGGTTGTGATTGACGGATGTAAGGGGCGTGAGGGGCGTGAGGGGCGTGAGGGAAGGGGACCGGTGCGCGTGCTCACGCACTGCAATACCGGGGCGCTGGCGACCGCCGGCATCGGCACCGCCCTCGGCATCGTGTACGTCGCCCATGAGCGGGGTGTGCCGCTGCACGTCTGGGTGGACGAGACGCGGCCGCTCCTTCAGGGGAGCCGCCTCACGGCGTGGGAGCTGTCGCGCGCCGGGATCCCGCACACCATCCTCCCCGACGCGGCGGCGGCGGCACTGCTCCGCGCGGGGGAGGTGGACGTGGTGCTGGTCGGCGCGGACCGCATCGCGGCGAACGGTGACACCGCCAACAAGGTGGGCACCTACCCGCTCGCCCTCGCCGCCCGGGCGCACGGGGTGGCGTTCTACGTGGTCGCGCCGGGTACGACCTTCGACCGCTCTTGTCGGGACGGCGCCGGCATCCCCATCGAGCAGCGGCCGGCCGCGGAGGTGACTCGCCCCTTCGGAGTGAGGGTTGCGCCGGCCGGGAGTGCGGCGCTCAATCCCGCCTTCGACGTGACGCCGGGCACGCTGATCAGTGGGTGGGTGACGGAGCGCGGCGTGCTGCGACCGCCGTTCTGAGGATTCCTTCAAGGTTCGCACGACCGCTGGAACTCGTGGCGGCGACCGGGTATCATCCCTGCTGATGCGACTCGTGACCCGCCTTGCGGCCGCGGCCCTCGTGCTGGTGCAGCTCCAGTGGCTCCCGGCCACGGTGCTGTGCGAGCGCCGCCATGAAACGGCGCCGGCGCACTGCGACCAGTCGGCTCCGGCAGCACCCGCGCCGGCGGGTCCGGCGGTCGCGGCGCCTGATGTCGCTCTGACGGCGGGATGTCCGCTCATGCCGGGCTGCGCGGCACTCGCGAGCGCCGCGCGGCTCGCCGAACCGGTGCGGATCACGCTGCCAAGGGCCGGTGGCGCCCTGGCCGCGGCGACTGTCGAGCCGCCGCACTCCCGCGCGCTCGCGCCGACTCCCCCACCTCCCGAAGTCTGACCCCCCGACAGGCGTAGTGCGCCCCGGCGCTGCCGGGGGCGCAGCCGT
>CAYLJK010000102.1:0-7904 GCA_964383975.1 uncultured Gemmatimonadales bacterium
CTCCTTCGCAGTCGGCGCCGCGCGCTGGATGAGCGTGCGGAGCCGGGCGAGGGGCCGCCGTCGTTCCGGCGGCAGGGCCTCGAGGTAGTCGTCGACCGACTTGGCTGGGGATCGCATGGCGCCTCAAATCTAGCCGGTCCGGGGCCATCGGCGCACCGGGCGGCCCCGAAAGGGCGCTACGGCGAGGCGTCCACCACCCGCACCCCTGGGGGGGGCCGGAACGTGAACGTGGAGCCGGCGATGGGCCGGTTGACCGTGAGCCGCGTCAGCGCGATCCGCCGCACCGCCCCCGAGGCCTCGGTGACCTCGACCTGGCGCGGTAGAGCGTCCACCCGGTCGATCCAGAGGAGCACCCGCCGGTAGGCCGTATTGGCCTGCTTCGGGGTGAAGGACAGCACGTCGGCGGTCCGGCCGCTGGCGGCCTCGGTCCGCACGAAGGCGACGGTGAAGCGCTGCTCGGGATCCTCGAGGAACTCGCGCAGGACATCCGGAATGTGTCCGGGCCGGCCGGAGACCACCGAACGGATCGCCTGACCGGGGGCCGAGGAGGGGAGGTACACCCACAGGTACTCCCCGTCCACCACGAGCTGGTCCCCGGCGGGGCGGCTGAAGCGCATCGCGAACCGGTT
Organism: uncultured Gemmatimonadales bacterium; assembly: GCA_964383975.1. Classification (GTDB taxonomy): domain Bacteria; phylum Gemmatimonadota; class Gemmatimonadetes; order Gemmatimonadales; family JACORV01; genus DASXPG01. The sequence continues at coordinate 630 of CAYLJK010000102.1, forward strand.
CGGCCGCTGCTGGAACAACTCGCCGCGCGTGGTATCGGTCGTTCCCAGCATCGGGTCGCGCACGACCTGCGTGAACGCGGCGCGCAGCGTGGACACCTGCTGGAACGCCGGGATTGCGCGGTGCAGCACCTCGCCCGCCGTAGGCGTCTGCACTCGCACCTCCTGGGCTCCGCCAGCGACCGCAGCGAGCACCGCGACGGCGGCGGTGAGGCTGTACCGCTGCGGTCCGGGCCCCCGTGCCTCCGCGCCTCCGTGCCCGCCCCTCACGCGGCCTCCACGGGCTCCGCGACCCGGCGGCCAAGGGCCTCCGCCAGGACGCGCAACTGCCGCATCAGCTCGGTGAACTGCGGGGGGGCGAGGCTCTGCGTGCCGTCCGAAAGCGCGCGCTCAGGGGCCGTGTGCACTTCGATCATCAGGCCGTCGGCACCGGCGGCCAGGGCGGCGCGCGCCATCGGCGGCACCAGGTCCCGCTGTCCGGTACCATGGCTCGGGTCCGCGACGACGGGGAGATGCGAGAGCTTGTGCAGCACGGGGATTGCCGCGACGTCGAAGACGTTGCGGGTGCTCGGGTCGAAGCCGCGGATGCCCCGCTCGCACAGGATGACCTGGTCATTCCCCTCGGCGAGCAGGTACTCGGCGGAGAGGAGGAGCTCGGTCATCGTGGCGGCGAAGCCCCGCTTGAGCAGCACCGGCTTGCCAGCGCGGCCGGCGCGCCGCAGCAGCGAGAAGTTCTGCATGTTCCGCGCACCGATCTGGATGATGTCGGCGAACTCCCCGACCACATCCACCCCCTCCGGGTCCACGGCCTCCGTGACGACGAGGAGGCCGGTCTCCTCGCGGGCGCGCGCGAGCAGTTCGAGCCCGCGGCGGCCGAGGCCCTGGAACGAGTAGGGCGAGGTGCGTGGCTTGAACGCGCCGCCGCGGAGGATGCTCGCACCTGCCTCCCGCACCGCGTGCGCGGTGCCAAGGATCTGCTCCTCATCCTCGACGGAACAGGGGCCCGCGATGACCACCACCTCGTCGCCGCCGATCGTGAGGCCGCCGGGGAGCCGGACCGGGGTGGACGTGGCGTGCCACTCGCGCGCGACCCGCCGGTACGGGGGCGTGACCGGGATGACGTCCAGGACGCCGGGCATGCCGGTGAACCGCGTCGGATCCACGCCGCCATCGTTCCCGATGGCGGCGACGGCCGTGCGGTGGCGTCCCGGGAGCGCCCGGGCCTGGAACCCCATCTCCTCGATCGCGGCGATGACCGCCTGCACTTCGGCGGCGGTCGCGCCGTGCGCCATCACCACCAGCATCAGCTCACCTCGAAGCGTGATCCATCTCCCGCGATCGCGATGGAACCGGAGAAGGCCGTGCCGGCCTCCCCAAGGATGTCCACCGCTTCGACGGGCGGATAAAGATGCGTCAACACCAGGCGTTTCGCCTCTGCGCGGGCGGCCAGCGCACCGGCCTGCCGGGGCGTGAGGTGGATCGGCACGGCCATGTCGTCCGGCAGCGAGCACTCCGCCAGCAGCAGGTCGCACGGCCTCGCCCAGTCGCCCAGGGTATCGGACGGCCCTGTATCCCCGGTATACACCAGGCGCGTCTCGCGGGTCGCCACGGCATACGCGAGCGACTCGTCGGCATGCGCCGTCGCGCAGGTCTCGAGGCGCACACCGGGAGCAAGGGACAGGACGGTCCGCGCGGCAGACTCGACGACCGTCAGCGGGAAGCCCGGCTCGACGACCCACTCGCCGAGGGCGGCCGCGAAGGCGGCGAGCCGGGCCGCGAGACCGGCCGGTCCGATCACCGTGAGCGGGGCGGATCGCGGCGGGAGCATGCCGTACTTCATGGCGAAGAGGAGCGCCGGCAGTTCGCCAAGGTGGTCCGCATGGAAGTGCGTGACCGCCACGTGCGTCAGCTCGGACCACGGAAGCTGCTGGCGGGCGAGCGCGTGGATCGTGCCGGCGCCGCAGTCGAGGAGCAGCCGGACCGCTGGGCCGCCTTCGGACGTGGCCTCGACCCAGTGGGCCGCGCTGCCGCGGGTGCCGGACGGGACGACGGTCCCGGTGCCGACCGTGACGAGCGTGAGCCTCACGGCTGGCCCCGGAAGACCACGCGCCGCGTGTCCGAGTGACCGGGAGCGGTGAGCCGCACGATGTAGACGCCGGGCCGCACCGACCCGCCGCCCTCATCCCGGCCGTCCCAGGCGAGGATCGGGTCGCATGTGCCCGGCGCGTCGCCCGCGGGTCGGCCGTAGCGGCCGGGCGGGAGACGTTCGGGCACCCCCGGCGCCGGGACGAGGCGCCGCACGCGGCGGCCGCGCACGTCGAAGATCTCCAGGCGGACCGGACCCTCCTGCGCGAGGTCGAACCAGAAGCACGTGGTGGTGAGACCCGCGGCCGCGTTGGGGAACGGGTTCGGGAAGTTCTGGTAGAGCAGCGTCGCGGTCGGCACTGACTCGTCGAGGACGACGAACGTGCCCGGGCTCGTCACGATCTCGGAGTCGGCGGCGAGGCGGGCCACCACGCGCCACCGGAATGGCAGGTTGCGCTCGAGCGGCGTGGTCGGGCGGAAGACGGTGTCCGCCAGGTCCCGCGCGGAAGCGACGGCCTCGGCCGGCAGCCGGGACGACGGATAGACGTCGACGTCGTAGCGGAACGGCCCCGGCGGGGCGTCCACCGCCGGTGACCGCCACGCCAGCGTCGGCAGCGTGTCGCGGATGGACGCGCCCGCGGGGGATGCGAGGGTGAGCAGCGTCGCCCAGGCGGGCGCTACCAGCGGGCCCTGCACGGCGGTGGACTCGACGACACCGAGGGTCGAGGACGCCGTGACGGACCACCAGACGCGCGTGCCGGCGTGCAGCGGGGCGGGAAGGGAGAAGCTCGTCGTCGCCACGACCGTGTCCAGCAGGCCTTGGAGGAGCAACGAGTCCGTGGCCAGCCGCAGCCGGTAGGTGTTCGGGCCCGCGTCCGGGGGCGGGGTGCCGGCGTCCCATGCGAACGTCGGCGTGACGGTCGTGAGCGTGCCGGCGGCCGGCGTGAGCGCGCGGATGCCGGTCGGGAAGGCGTACACCGCGCGCGCGTCGGGGATGCCCCAGCCGCGTATGGCGTTCGGGGTGCGCGCGCTGTCGCCGGCCGCCCGCAGTCCTGCGAGGAGGTCGAGCGCGGGGCGGCCCGGCCGCGCGCCCTGCACCAGGGCGGCCAGGCCGGCCACGAGCGGGGCCGAGAAGGATGTTCCCGAGGCGACGATGAGCCCGGAGCCGATCCCAGCGGCGGGGACGAGCACCCCGGGCGCGACGACATCAGGCTTGAGCCGGCCGTCGCCGCTCGGTCCGCGCGAGCTGAAGCCTGCCACGCGGCCCAGCGAGTCCGTCGCGCCGACGGCGAGCACCGAGTCGCCGTCGGCGGGGGACCCGAGTGTCTGTGCCAGCGGCCCCTCGTTCCCGACCGAGACGACGACGAGCACGCCGCGCGCCGCGGCGCTGTCGGCCGCGACCGTCGTGACCGCGATGTCGCCGCTGAGCGCCGCCGTCGAGTAGCTGAACCCGCCGTCGAAGGTGCGATAGCCGAGGCTGGAGGAGATGATGTGTGCCTCGAGCGCGACCGCCCACTCCACCGCGGCGACCCAGTTGTCCTCCTCGACGCGGGTCTCCGTGGGGCCGAACTCGGTCTTGGCGAGCAGGTATTCCGCGTCGGGCGCCACCCCGTAGAGCGTTCCCGGCGCGCGGGCCGCGAGAAGCGACCACACCGCCGTGCCGTGCGCCATCTCCCCCTGCACCTCGTCCGGCTCGTCGGCGACGATGCTGTCGCCGTAGACGAAGTCGCGCTGCGCGATGACCGTCGCGCCGGCGAGGAACGGGTGGGCGGTGTTGAAGCCGGCGTCGAGGACCGCGACGCGCACGCCCGCTCCGCGCAGCCCCCTGGCGTGCAGGGCGTCGACGTGCAGCTGGCGGATGGCCCAGGCGCCGGGGCCGTAGAGGGTATCGGGGGCGAGCGCGGCGCGCGGGGGGGCAGGAGGGCGGGGGGGTGGGAGCGTGGTGCCCTGGAGCTCCGGCCGCCGCCGCACGAACGTCGCCACCGGCTGGACGCGCGCAACGTCCGCGCGCCGCGCCAGGTCGCGCAGCACGGCCGACGGCAGCTCAGCCGAGACCGCGCGGGCGAAGCGGCTGATCCGCCGCACGCGGCCGCCGCGTGCTCCCACCGCAGCCGCCAGCCGGTCCAGGTCGGCGCCCGGGCGGCCGATCACCCAGGCGGTCACGGTGGTGTCGGTCCGGTCGGCGACGGCGGCGAACCGCGGCGAGAGCGCGCGGGGGAGCTGTTGGGCCGGAAGCCGGGCGGCGGGGAGGAGCAGGCCGAGCGCCGCGCATACGGTGACGCGCGCGACGGCGGTGCCTCCCGCCCTCCCGCGCTCGCGCCGTCCCGCCGTCATCATGCGGCGGCGGTCTCGTCCCCCAGCCGCACGGACACCACGCTCGAGACGCCCGGTTCCTGCATCGTCACGCCGAACACGGCGTCCGCGGCGGCCATCGTCCGCGGGTTGTGGGTGATGACGATGAACTGGGTGTTCGCCTTGAACTCGTCGAGGAGCCGCGTGAAGCGACCGATGTTCGCATCGTCAAGCGGCGCGTCCACCTCGTCGAGCAGGCAGAATGGGCTCGGCTTCGAGAGGTAGATGCCGAACAGCAGGGACAGCGCGGTCAGGGAGCGCTCGCCGGCGGAGAGGAGGTGGATCCGCTCCGTCTTCTTCCCGCGCGGCTTGGCCGTGATCTCGATCTCCGACTCGAGCGGATCGGCCGCGTCGGTGAGGTAGACGTCGCAGGAGCCGCCGCCGAACAGCGTCTCGAACACCCGTTGGAAGTTCTCGCGGGCAGCGGCGAACGTGGCGAGGAACCGCTCCCGCGCGACGGTGTCGAGCTCGCGCACGCTCTGCTGGAGCGCGGTCTTGGCGGTCAGGATGTCGTCGCGCTGAGTGATGAGGTGCGTGACGCGTTTCGTCTCCTCGTCGTGCTCCTCTACGGCCAGCGGGTTGACGGGGCCCATCGTCTCGAGCTGGGAGCGCAGCTCGTCGGCCTCGGCGCGCAGTGCCTCGGGGGTGCCCTCGACGTCGCTGGCCTCGGCGAGTACGGCCTCCAGCGGCTTCCCCCATTCGGCGGTGAGCCGCTCGCCCATGACGCGGCGCGACGCCGAGAGTTCGCTCGCCTCCAGTTCGAGCCGGTGGCCTTCCTCGGTCAACGCGGCCAGCGCCTCGCGGGCGGCCTCCAGCGCCTCGTCGGCGGCTGCCAGCGCCCGCTCGGCGCCCGCCACGCCGTCGGTGGCGGAGCCCGCGGCACGCTCCAGCTCCTGGAGCGCGGCGCGGCGCTCGGTCAGCTCCTCGGTCCAAGCGGCGCGCTGCTGCTCGAGGGCGGCCGTCTCGGCCTCGAGGCGGGCGGCCTCTTCGCCGAGCGCCGCGATGCGCGCCGTGTGCTCGGCCACGGCACGCGCCGCGCGCTCCTCGCGCTCCCGCACCGCGGCGAAGCGGGCCGTCACCTGCACGTCCTCCACCTGCCAGTGGACGCGCCGCTCGCGTGCGGACTCCTGCTCCTGCTCCAGCTCGGCGACGCGGGCGCGCTGCTCGCCGAGGCGCCCCTCGAGGCGCACGCGCTCCAGTTCCGCCGCCGACAGCACCGCGTTCACCTCCGCCGCCCGGCGCTCGACCAGCGCGAGCCTCTCGGTGAGGCGGCCGACCTGCGCCTCCTCGACGCCCAGGTCGCGATCGAGCCCCGCCAGCTGGCGCCGCGCGTCGTCCTCCTCCGCCGCGGCCTGGCGCTCCTGGGCCCGCGTCCCCTCCACCGCGGCCTCCGCCTCCTCGGCCTCGCGCTCGGTGCGCACCAGGCGCTCCCCGGCGGCGGCGAGGGCGCGATCCTGCCCGGCGAGAGCCTCCTCGAGCCGGCGCGCGTCGTCGGCCAGTGCCTCGAGTTCCGCGCGGCGCTGGAGCGGGCCGCCGCCGCTCGACGGGCCGGGCAGGAATACGGCGCCGTTCGCGCGCACGATGGCGTCGCCGGCGGGGGCGAACGCGCGGGCGCCGGCGAGCAGCCGCCGGACCCACGTCGCTGCGACGTCGGCGCCGGCGACCCGGCCGCTGAGGTCGCCATCGGCGTCCGTGCCGACCGGCCCGGGCTCGATAGGGAGGAGGAGCAGCGGGCCCGGCGCCGCGTCCCGGTGCCACGCGTGCACCGCGTCGCACACCGCCAGGTCGCGGACCAGGACCGCGTGGAGCCACTCGCCGAGCACGTGCTCCGCCTGCGCCGCGTCCTCGCGCCCCGCCCGCACGAAGTCCGACAGCGGTCCCAGGACCGCCCCGGCGCCGAAGCGATCGCGGACCGCCAGGAGCGACGCGGCCGCTGGCGCCAGCCCGACGTGGTCCCGCTCGAGTTGCGCCAGCGCGTCCCGCCGCGCCGCCGCCTGCGCCAGGGCTTCCTCCGTCGCGCGGCGGTCGGCGCGCAGCCGCGCCTCATGCTCGCGCGCCTCGGCGAGGGCGTGCCGCGCGCGGTCCGCCTCCAAGCCCAGGGCCACGAGCCGCTCGGCCAGCGTCGCGTGTCGCCGCGTCGTCTCGACCTCGCGTCCGGCGGCGACGTCGCGGTCACGCCGCAGGCCGGCGCGCCGCGACTCGGCTGCGGCGTGTGCCTCGCGCAGGTCCGCCAGCTCCCGCTCCAGCGCCTGCCGCTCGCCGCTGGCGCGGCGCACGTCCTCCGCCTGGCGCTGGAGCGCCTCCTCGAGCGCGCGCAGCTCCGTGCGGTGGGTCGCCAGCGCCTCGCGCGACGCCTCCTCCGCGCGGGTCCGCAGACCGAGCTCCATCTGCACCGTGTCGCGGTCGCGCTCGGCCGCCGCGCGCTCGGCGGCGGCCGCCTCCCGCTCCCGCTCGAAGCGCACCGCCGCCGCCTGCGCCTCGGCGCGCTCGGCGAGCGCGCGCTCCCGGCGCGCGGTCGCGTTTTGCTGCCGCTCGGCGGCGAGGGAAAGGTCCCCGTCGAGCGTGGCCGCCGCGAGGCGCGCCTCGGTGACCCGCCGTTCGACCTCGGCGCGCTGCGCCTCGGCACCCGCCCGCGCCTCGATGGCCTGGTGCCGCTCCCGGTCGCGCCCGGCGAGCGCTGCGCGCGCCTCGGGCACCGCGACCGCCAGCTCGGCGCGCCGTTCCTCGAGCAGCCGGAGCCCGTCGTCGATCGCCGCCACATCGAGCCGCGCCAGCGCCGCCACCAGCCGGTAGCGCCGGGCCGTCAACTCCTGATGCCGCTCCGCCTTGCGGCGCTGGCGC
>CAYLJK010000103.1:0-7883 GCA_964383975.1 uncultured Gemmatimonadales bacterium
GGGACATCGTCTCGAGGAGCGCCGCGGCCTCGGCGGTTCCCAGATCCGCCTTCCGGACCAGGATGTTCGCCACCTCGTAGCAGAGCAGCGCCGGCGCGAAGACAGTGGCACGGGTGCGGTCCACGTGCTCGCGCAGCGCTGCGGCCTCGGCGGTCAGCTCCTCACCGGCCGTCTTGAACCACTTGACGAGGACCGACGTGTCAACGACGAGGGCGGCGGCCACGGCCCGCGTCCCGGTCCTGGCGGACCACGTCGGTCGAGTCCCAGCTTCCGCGCCAGTTGCCTTCCATGGCCCGCAGCGGCGCCAGCGCTTCGCGCCAGCTAAGCCGCGCGGCGCTCTCGTCGAGCAGGCGCCGCAGCGCCTCGCGGAACAGCTCCGAGCGGGAGCGCTGCTCCTCGCGGGCGCGCTGGTCGGCGCGGCGCAGCAGTTCGTCGGGGAGCGAGATCATGATCTTGGCCATCGGGCTCCTCTCGGTTCGGATCGGCGGCGGCAGGGAGTAATGCTCAAGGCTATATATTAGCCTTACTCCGGCCCCCTGTAAGTGGTTACAGCTTGCGGGCTGTCACAGGGGGGGTGGATCCTAGCACCGCTGGCGCGACATGCACGGTCGCCCGACCGTCAGCGTCGGTCACATACGACCAGACGTCTAACTGTTCTCCTGCGGCGAGTGCGGGTTTGAGCGACTTCACACACCTTTGTGCACATTCCCGGCCAGGTTGCCCCATCGAGACATGGGAGACGCTGGAGGCACATCTCCACCGCGTCGCTGACCTCGCCGAGGAATTCGCGGGCGCCTTCGACTCAGGACGTTGGGGGCGTCTCGCCGGTCTCTGGCATGACCTCGGCAAGGCGCTTCCTGAGTTTCAGGCGAAACTGCTGGGCAACCGCGAGCACGTCGAGCATGCAGGCGTCGGCGCCGCACTCGCCGCGCAGTATGGCCCCGCTGGTTTGCCACTCGCATTCGTGGTCGCTGGACATCACGCTGGGCTCGCGAACCTCAGGACGCGGGGCTGCACGACGACACGGCCGCTGCTGGAGCGAGTCCGAGCCAACCAGGAATCGCTAGCTCGCATTGCTCCGGGTCTCCCGCCGGCGATCGCGGTGCCACCACCTGCCCTGCCCTCCTTTCTTGCCGAGAGTGCCGAGCAGGCCACCGCCCGCCGCTCGCACGAGTTCTGGATTCGGATGCTGTTCTCGGCGCTGGTGGACGCCGACCGCCTTGCGACGGAGGCGTTCTATGAACCCGACAAGGCGGCCCGTCGCGGAGCGTACCCGCCCCTGAATCAAGTCCAGCGCAGTCTCGACGCCTATCTGGGCCGATTCGCAGCTGACACCGACGTCAACGTCGCGCGCGCCGAGGTCCTCGCCGACTGCCGGCACGCGGCCCCGCAGCCTGCCGGGTTCTTCTCCCTGACCGCACCGACGGGATCGGGGAAGACGCTTTCCGCCATGGCTTTCGCCCTTGCGCACGCTCAGCAGCATGGGTTGCGCCGGGTGATCGTGGTTGTTCCGTACACCAGCATCATCGAGCAGAACGCTGCCGCATACCGGGATGCTATGGGCGGCGATGCGCTCGTGGAACACCACTCCAATCTCGATGAAGTCGAGCGCGAGCGGGTCGCACCTGAGGCCGAGGTGCTTCGCCGGTTAGCAACGGAGAACTGGGACGCGCCGGTCATCATTACCACTACCGTGCAGTTCTTCGAGTCGCTGTTCTCGAACCACCCCGGTACATGCCGCAAGTTGCACAACATCGCGAGAAGCGTGGTGATTCTCGACGAGGCGCAGTGCCTTCCGCCGGCCTATCTGAGCCCACTGCTGGACGCACTTCGGGAGCTGACCTCGCACTACGGCTGCACCGTGGTGATCTCGACTGCGACGCAACCGGCCCTCGGCCGCCGCGCCGCGCTGCCTGAGGGGCTCGATGCGGTCCGTGAGATCGTCCGTGATCCGCGCGCCCTCGCGGCGAGACTGGAGCGCGTGCGGGTGCGGTTCCCGGCGGACTACCGTACGGCGACACCGTTCGAGTCGCTGGCGCCCGAGTTGGAGGCGCACCCGCAGGTGCTCGCCGTCGTGCACCGACGGGCAGATGCCCGCCGGCTGGCCATGCTGCTTCCTGAACAGGGACGCTTCCATCTCTCGGCGCTGATGTGCGCGGCGCATCGGCTCGAGGTGCTGGGGACGATCACAGCTCGGCTCAAGGAGCGTAGCGTCTGCCGGGTGGTTGCGACGCAGTTGGTTGAGGCGGGAGTGGACCTCGATTTCCCGGTCGTCTACCGCGCCCTGGCAGGCCTGGACTCGCTTGCTCAGGCGGCTGGTCGTTGCAACCGAGAGGGGACGATTCCCCGCGGGGAGTTCGTCGTGTTCCGCGCCGAAACCGAGCCGCCTCCCGGCACTCTCAGGATCGCGCTCCAGGCGACCGAAGCACTTCTTGCCGAGCACTCCGATGGGCTGCCGCTGAGCGATCCAGCCCTCTTCGAGCAGTTCTTCCGCCAGTTCTTCCATCACTCGGACCTGGACAGAAGAGCCATTCAGCCCGAGCGCGCAGTGCTGAACTTCGCGACGGTCGCACGGGAGTTCCGGCTGATCGAGGACGGCTACCGGCGGGCCGTGGCCGTGCCGTGGGGTGCCGGGCCGGAGCGGTTGCGCGGCTTCGAAGCTGAGCCGGGGCGCGATACTGCCCGTGGTCTCCAACCGTTCCTCGTCCACGTCCCGGAGCGAACCGCGGAGCGGCTGTTGCAGGCAGGGAGACTGCGAGCTGTCAGTGAGTCCCTGCTGGCCGTAGCCCCCGGCTGGGAAGAGATATACACGGAGGGCTTCGGCCTGTTGGTTGAGGAGGAGGATGACGCACACGTCTCGCCATCGCCGTTGATCGTCTGAATCCTGTCGAGAGGAGGATAGCGATGAGCAGTGAACGCAGCCCAACCGTGGGGCTCCGCGCTTCCGGTCCGCTGGCCTGCTTCACCGAGCCGGCATTCAAGGTCGAACGCGTCAGCTATCCGGTGATGACGCCGTCGGCCGCACGAGGGATCTTGGAGGCGGTGCTCTGGAAGCCGGCGATCCTCTGGCAGGTGCAGCGCATCAAGGTCCTCAAGCCGATCAGCTTCGTCGCGTTCCGACGGAACGAGGTGAACAGCAAGGCGTGCGATCCCCGTCGCGGGCCGGTACGTCCCTTCTTCGCGCACGAGGACCGCGCGCAACGGAATACGATCGCGCTGCGCGACGTGGACTATGTCATCGAGGCACGTCTCATCCTGACGGACCGCGCCGGTCCCGGAGACAACATCCCGAAGTTCGTCGAGATGTTCACGCGGCGGGTCGAGAAGGGCCAGCACTTCCACCAGCCGTACTTGGGCTGCCGCGAATTCGCCGCCGACGTGTCGCAGGCGGACAGCGCGCCGGAACCCATCAAGGAGGCCCGGGACTTCGGCCTCATGCTCTGGGATATCGCCTTCTCACCACAGGGCAACCGACCGCTCCTGTACCACGCCAAGATGACGGACGGCGTGATCGAAGTGCCGGAGCACGGCCTGGGTGTCGAGGAGGAGGCGGCATGATACTGCGCGCGCTCTACGACCTGGCACACGATCCCGACGAGCCGCTCATGGAGGATCCCGATTACGAGATGCGGCCCGTCGCGTGGCTCGTGCGAGTAGCCGACGGCGGCAAGCTCCTGGGGATCGAGGGTACACACCAGGAGACTGCTGCGGACGGCGAGCGTCGGGCGAGGCCCCAGCCGAAGACCTTCCCGGTTCCGCGGTTCCCGACGGGGAAATCCGGCACCAAGGCGCCGGCCGCGTTCCTTGTGGAGAACAGCAAGTACGTGTTCGGAACCGGAACTGCGGACAAGCCAGTACCCGCTCAGAAGGGTCGAGAAGCAGCGGAGCGGTTCAGGCGCCAGGTCGTCCGGTGCGCCGAGGAGACGAGGGACCCCGGCGTCCTGGCTGTCACCGCGTTCCTTGCCCGGGTCGCGGAGGAACCGGGCGGCGTCGCTATCCCTGCCGAAGCGAAGTCGAATGATCTCTTTGCGTTCGTCTATGCTCCCGACCGAGACCACTGCGTCCATCAACGGCCAGACGTGAGGGACTGGTGGACCAAACAACGGAGGTCGGGATCCGCCTCCGGTCCAGCGAACCGCTGCTTCGTCACCGGTGACGTCTTCCGCGGAAGCCCGCTGGTTCCCCTCATCAAGCATGTTCCCGGGGGTCAGCCGGCAGGTTCAGGTCTGGTGTCGTTCAATAGCCCTGCCTTCGAGTCGTATGGGTGGGAGAGCAACAACAACGCAGCAGTCTCACGGGAGGCTGCGGAGGCGTGCCAGACTGCGCTCAACCGTCTCCTGCACCCCGAGCCGGTGGGTCCACGCGGCCAGAAGCTGCGGCCCCGGAGTATTCGCCTCAGCAAGAACACGGCCGTCTGCTATTGGAGCCATGGGCGTCCCACGCAGGAGTTCTCGGACGTGCTCGCTGACCTCCTGTCCGAGGACGACCCGGATGCTGTGAACGAGATGTATCGCGGGCTGTGGAGTGGACGCGAGATCGGTGTCGCGAACGGAGCGTTCTATGCAGTAACGCTATCAGGTGCCCAGGGAAGGGTCATCCTCCGCGATTGGTTCGAAGCGAGCGTTGCCGACGTGGCCCGCCATCTCGCTGATCACTTCCGGGACCTGGACATCGTCCGGCTCACACCCGTTCCCAAGGAACGCTCGGGGCCGCCGCGCCTTACCCTCCGCGTCCTCCTCGAGTCCCTCGCCCCCAACGGCAGTCGGGACGACATTCCCGCGCCGCTCGCGGCGGATGTGGTTACCGCCGCTCTCCGCGGACGTCCCTATCCCCTCGCCGTCCTTCTCCGCGCGGTCGAACGCTCTCGCGCCGAGATCGGTGGGACGAAGTGGGCCGACCTGTATCGTCGTGATGCTCGTGCGGCGCTGATCAAGGCGGTGCTTCGCCGCCTCCCTAATCCTCAAGAGGTAACGCCAGACATGGATCCCCACAACGCCGAACCCGGCTACGTCCTCGGCCGCCTGCTAGCCGTCCTGGAGCGGTTGCAGCTGGCAGCCGTGGGCGACGTGAACGCGTCCGTCGTGGACCGCTACTTCGGAGCGGCATCGGCCACGCCGCGCGTGGTCTTCCCCCGGCTGCTCAAGGCTGCGCGCTACCACGCACGCAAGGCGCTCGACAGCGAGCGGCATAGCGCAACCGCCGCCTGGCTCGAGCGACAGCTCGACGAGATCGTATCGAGGTTCCCGCCTGATCGTGGTGGATTCCCCCCATACCTCGACGCTGTGCAGCAGGGGCTGTTCGTGCTGGGGTATCACCACGAGCGCCACTGGCTTTGGATGGACAAGGACGCCCGCGCGAAGTGGGCGGAGACCCATAACGTTGCGGCGCCCGCCGCGTGAGCCTGGAGGACACACCATGACGACCACTGCCGCCCCCGCGATCGAGCACCGCTACGACTTCGTCCTGCTGTTCGATGTCGTCAACGGCAACCCCAACGGCGATCCCGACGCCGGGAACGCCCCGCGTGTGGACCCCGAGACAGGCCACGGCCTCGTGTCCGATGTCTGCCTGAAGCGCAAGGTCCGCAACTTCATCGCGCTGGCGAAGGGAGCGGATGCCGGTACTCCGGAGGCGGGGTTCGACATCTACGTCAAGGACGGAGCGGTTCTGAACCAGCAGCACCAGCGCGCGTACGACAAGCTGCAGCTGGATGCCGAGGCGAAGGACTTGAAGCAGAGACAGGAGAACGAAACGAAGGCCCGGGCGTGGATGTGCGAGACCTTCTTCGACGTCCGCATGTTCGGAGCAGTCATGTCCACCGAGGTCAACGCCGGTCAGGTTCGCGGACCGGTCCAGTTCACGTTCAGCCGGTCCGTGGACCCCATCATGCCGCTCGAGCAGGCCATCACCCGCATGGCGGTGACGAACGTGCGGGACGCGGCAAAGGAGCGCACCTTCGGCCGCAAGGAGATCGTACCCTACGGCCTTTACCGCACGCATGGCTTTGTTTCGCCGCATCTCGCTGCTCAGACGGGATTCTCCGACGTTGACCTCAAGCTTCTCTGGACGGCGCTCCTGCAGATGTTCGAGGTGGACCGGTCCGCCGCACGAGGCGAGATGGCCACCCGCGGCCTGTGGGTGTTCGAACACCAGAGCAAGCTCGGCAACGCCCCGGCCCATCGGCTCTTCGAGCGGATCCGCGTGCGCCGGAAGGACGACGCCCGTCCTCCCAGGGGGTTCGACGACTACGTCGTGGAGGTGGATGAGGCGAACCAGCCGGCAGGCATCACGCTGCATCGGATGGGCTAAACCCGCGTGTTCACCGAGGATGATCTGCTGCCGCTGTCGGCCCTGCAACACTTGCTGTTCTGCGAGCGGCAGTGCGCCCTCATCCACATCGAGAGGGTGTGGGCCGACAATCGGCTGACGGTGGAGGGAAGGCATCTGCACGACAGGGCGCACGGAGAATCGAGCGAGACCCGCGGCGGTGTCCGCATCGTCCGCGGGCTCGCCATTCGGTCCCTGCACCTTGGCCTCAGTGGAAGGGCGGACGTCGTGGAGTTCCGCCCGGACCCGTCCGGTGGGCCGCCGCGCGCATTCCCGGTCGAGTACAAGCGCGGCAGGCCCAAGCGCGACGCATGCGATAGGGTGCAGCTGTGTGCCCAGGCGCTCTGTCTCGAGGAAATGCAGGGCGTGACTGTGCCGGCGGGTGCGCTGTTCTACGGCCGCCTTCGCAGGCGCCTCGATGTGACCTTCGATGGCGAGCTGCGCGCCCTCACCCACGAGGCGGCCGGGCGGCTGCACGCGCTGATCGCCGCCGGACGCACGCCGGTGGCCGTTCGTGCACCCAAGTGTGAAAGCTGCTCGCTCCTCGACCTCTGCGTCCCGGATGCGATCCGCCCACGGCTGTCCGCTGCGCGGTTCCTCGAGCGCCAGTTGGACCGGGCCCTCGCCGACAGCGGCCTGGAGAGCGAGGGCGACCCGTGAAGCGGCACCTGAACACGCTGTTCGTGACGACGCAGGGCGCGTATCTCGCCAAGGACGGTGAGAGCGTCGCCGTGAAGGTTGATGGCCAGATCCAGCTCCGGCTGCCGCGCCACCACCTGGCAGGGATCGTCTGCTTCGGGAACGTCACGTGCAGTCCGTGGCTGATGGCGGCGTGCGCCGAATCCGGGGTCGCCATCACGTATCTCTCGGAGCACGGTCGTTTCCTGGCCGCGGTGCACGGGTTCTCGCCCGGCAATGTGCTCCTGCGCCGAGAGCAGTACAAGCGAGCGGACGACCTCTCGGCCGCCGCAGGAATCGCCCGCGCGATGGTCTGTGCCAAGCTGGCCAACGCACGCGCCGTGCTGCTGCGCGGCGCTCGCGACAACCCGGAGGCTCCCGGCCGGGAGCGCCTGGAGACCGCAGCCGGGAGGATCGCCTGGACGGTCGGGCGGGCGAGACAGGCCACGGATCTCGAGACCCTCCGCGGTCTCGAAGGGGAGGGGGCCAACACCTACTTCGACGTCTTCGACGATCTCATCATCATGCAGCGTGATGTCTTCCGGTTCACCGGCCGGAGCCGCAGGCCGCCGCTCGATCCCATCAACTCGCTGCTGTCGTTCCTCTACGCGATGCTGACGCACGACGCGCGCGCAGCGTGCGAGGCCTGCGGTCTCGACGCGGCTGTCGGCTTCCTGCACCGGGATCGGCCGGGACGGCCGGGACTGGCGCTGGACCTGATGGAGGAGTTCCGGCCGGTGCTCGCCGACCGCCTGGCCCTGTCGCTCGTGAACCGGCAGCAGGTCCGCGGTGATGGATTCGCGCCGGCCGAGGGCGGGGGGATCGTGATGAACGAGGAGACGCGCAAGACCGTGATCACGGCATACCAGAAGCGCAAA
>CAYLJK010000104.1:0-7868 GCA_964383975.1 uncultured Gemmatimonadales bacterium
CGCAGTCCTGGACGTTCGCCGCGCTCTGGTAGTTGTTGACCGTGCACGGCGGATGGAAGTCGCTCGGCGTGTACAGGCCGGGATAGTTGTACTTCGAGTACGCCGTGCCGTTGCTCCCGACCCCGGGGCTCGGGTAGTTCGTCATGTGGTTGATGACGGCGTCCACGATGATCCCGATGCCCACCGCCCCGCACCGGTTCACCATGTCCACGAACTCGGTGCCCGTGCCGGAGCGGCTGCGCTCGATGGAGTAGCTGACCGGCTGGTAGCGCTCGCTCCACGGGTAGTTGGGGGGTTCGAGGCTGTGCTCCTGCGGCGGCGAGACCTGCACCGCCGCGAAGCCGGCCGGCCCCAGCACCGTCTCGCACTCGGTGGCGATGTCGGTCCACTTCCACTCGAAGAGGTGCACGGCGACGTCTCCCGCCGCCCCGCGGCCCGTCGGCCGGTAGGTGGGCTGGAGCGTGGGCCGCTCCGTCGGCGGCAGGCCGCCGGTGGGCGGGCGCGTGCCGTCGCCGCAGGCGGCGAGCGCGGCGAGCAGGGTCGCGGCGAGGGCGAGACGGGGGATCATGGCTCGGTCGTCCCGGAACGCACCGCAGCTCCGTCGCCGAGGCGGCGGAGCTGCGGGACGTTCCATTACCCCTCCGGGCTCAGTAGCCCGGGTTCTGCCGGAGCTTCGGGTTGGAGATCAGCTCGTTCGCCGGGAGCGGATAGAGCCGCAGGTGCGCGGCGGTCGCCTGCCCCGCCTGCACGTTGCCCTTCCACGCCCAGAGATACGTGCCGCCCGTGTACAGGCCGTACCGGATCAGGTCGGTCCGGCGGTGGCCCTCCCAGAGCAGCTCGCGGCCCCGCTCGTCGAGCACGAACTGCAGCGTCAGCTCGCCGGCGGTGATATCGCCGCTGTTGTCTCCGTAGGCCCGCTGCCGCAGCGCGTTCACGTAGGCCAGGGCCTGGCCTGCCGTGCCGCCGCCGCCGCGCAGGTTCAACTCGGCGTACATGAGGTACGCGTCGGCGAGCCGGAACATCGGAAAATCGGTATCCGGGAACGTCGCGTGCGACCCCTGCACACCGGCCGAGGTGCGGTTGATGAACTTCGGCGCCGCGATACCGTCGTTGAAGTTCCCGATGTTCGCGATCGCGACGTTCTGGTTCGTGGTGTAGAAGAACGACGCCCGGCCGTCGCCGGCGGCATAGCGGTTGTACGCCTCGGGCTTCAGACGCAGGCCCCACCAGCAGCCGTCGATGCCGTAGTCGCCGGCGTTCATGGACCCGCCGCAGGCGGCGTGGATGAGGAAGGTCATCCCGCCCCACGTCTGCGTCCGGCGGCCGTCGGACGGGACCGCGAAGATGATCTCGGGCGACGTGTGGTTGTCGGCGAGGAACATGTCGCGGTAGTTGTCGTCCAGCGAGAACGGGCCGGCGATCACCGCCTGCACCTCGTTCATCGCCCCTGTGTAGTTGGGCGTGCCGGTGTAGACGCCGCCGTTCATGTACACCTTGGCGAGCAGCATCCGCGCCGCGTACGGGCTCGCGCGGCCGTAATTCGCCGCGCCGGCCGCCGGCAGGTCCGGGATGATGTCAATCAGCTCGCTGACGATGAAGTCGTAGATCTCACCGTCCGCCGCGGTGTCCGGCGGCGTCGCGCCGAGGCCGTCCGCCTCGGTCACCAGCGGGATGGCGTCCCCGAACGTGTCCAGCCCGTGCCAGTAGCTGAGCGCCCGGAGGAAGCGCGCCTCGGCCCGGTACGTCTGGATCTCGGCGTACAGCCCGCTGCTCACGTTCCCCCGCGCCGCGAGCTTCTCGTCGGTGGTCTGGCGCAGGAACTCGTTCGCCATCATCACCTGGAAGTAGACGCGGTAGTACATCGCGTTCAGGAACGGGTTGGTCGAGCCCCACGTCTGGGTGACGAGGTCGCGGATCCCCACGTCGCCCCAGCCGAGCACCGCCTCGTCCGTGGGCAGCGTCTGCAGCTCCCACAGCAGGCGGATGTACTGCGAGAACCCCTCGTCGATGCCAGCGATATCCGCGTTCCCCGCGGCGCCCTGCTGTCCCGTGACGGACAGCCCGGCGTACACCCGCGCGATGAACGCCCGGTACGACCCGGGGTCGTTGAAGACGTTCGCTTCCGTGACGGTGCTGCGCGGCTCCACCGTCGCATCCGTGCACCCGGCCGCGGCCACGATCAGGAGGGCTGCGGCGAGCGCCTTGCTGGTTCTGAGGTTCATAGCTCCGTCCCTCCGGTTAGAACCGGACGCTCAGGCCGCCGGACCACGTCCGGGACCGTGGGTAGTTCGTCAGGTCGATGCCGTTGACGCCGGCCGTCGGGTCCACGCCGCTGTAGCCGGTCAGCGTGAACACGTTCTGCACGCTCGCGAACGCCCGCCACGGCAGGCCGCGGAAGTCGAAGCTGTACGCCAGCGTGATGTTGTCCATCCGCAGGAAGTTCGCGGACTCGACATAGTACGACGACAGGTACTGCTGCGAGTTGAAGTCCGTCTCGAGCACCGACCGGCTCAGGTTGTACGGCGAGGCGCGGGTCAGCTCGTCGAAGAAGCCGCGCGTCGAGGAGAAGTTGTTGTACACGTACGCGCCGAGCTGCGCGCGCAGCGTGAAGTTCAACGACCACCGCCCGTAAGTCAGGTACGACGTGTGCCCGAAGATCCACTTCGGGTTCGGGCTGTGGTACGGGATGAGGTCGTCCTGGTTGATCTGGCCGTCGCGCCGCATCAGCCCGCGGCAGTCGGGATCGGTCGGCGTGCAGGTGCTGTCGAGGACAGTGAACTGGTCCACGTACACGCCCTCGAGCGGCCGCCCGTAGGTCGGCGAGCCCGAGACCGTGTCGTACACCTGCTCCCACACGTAGAACGAGTTGACCGGGTAGCCGGCCGTCAGCACCTGGATCGTGTTGCCGACGCCGCCGCCGATGTTCCCCGTGCGGACCCGCGCGCTGTACAGCGGGTTGACCCGGGTCATCGTGTTGCTGTTGTACGCGGCGGTGAAGTCGGCGGTCCAGCCGAGGCGGCCGTTCCGCCCCTCGCGGAGCCGGGCGCTGAGGCTGAGCTCCACGCCGGTGTTCCGCATGCTCCCGATGTTGGTCGTGACGTAGTTCGCCAGGTTCGTGCCGGCCGCGATCGGGATGTAGAACAGCATGTCGGAGGTGTTCTTCCGGTACCAGTCCAGGGTCCCGGTGAGGCGCTGGCTCCAGAGCCCGAAGTCGAGGCCGACGTTGTAGGCCTCGATCTCCTCCCACTTGATGTTCTCATCCGCCGCGCTCGGCCGGATGGTGGGCACGAACACGTTCCCGAACTGCGCCTGCGTCTGCGCGTCGCCGAACGTGTACGTCGAGGTGAACAGGTAGTTGCCGATGTTCTGGTTGCCGGTCTGCGCCCACGCCAGCCGGAGCTTGAGGTCCGAGACGGACTCCATGCCCCGCATGAACCCCTCCTGCGAGAGACGCCAGCCGAGCGAGACCGACGGGAACGTCGCCCACTGGTTGTTCGGGCCGAACCGCGACGACGCGTCGCGGCGCAGCGTCGCGCCCACCAGGAAGCGGTCGCCGTAGTTGTAGTTCACGCGGCCGAAGAACGAGATCGTCTTCCAGTCCTGCACCCACTGGCTGTTCTGCACCGTCGCCGCGGTCACGACGGCGTTGCCCTGGAGGACGTTCGTGAACAGGCCGCTCCCGCGGTACCACGGGAACTCCTCGTGCGACTGCGAGTACGAGTAGCCCGCCGTGACGTCGAGGTAGCCCGCCAGCACCAGGGACTGCGGCGCGTAGTTCAGGTACCCCTCGAACACCCCGTTGGACCCGCTGGGGTTGCTCCGGTAGTCCACGCCCTTGTCCGGCCCGACGATCTGCCGGTGGAGCGTGCTCGGCGCGAAGTACTGGGACCGCACGCTGGTGACGTCGAACCCGAGGTTCAGGTTCGCGCGCAGGCCCTCCACGAACGGCACGCGGTAGTCGGCCTGCAGGCTGCCGAAGCTCCGGTAGGTCCGGCCCCGGTTGAGCGTCAGCTCGGCGATGGCGAGCGGGTTGTCGGCCGAGGTCAGGGTCTGGCCCGGCCAGTCGTAGTAACCCGTCACCGTCGTCGAGTCGTACACCGGCTGCGTCGGCCCCATCTGCGTCGCCATGGAGAGCACGGCGCCGTCGGTGAAGTGGTCGTCCGTCCGCGCACCGCGCAGGTTGAGGCGCAGGTCCAGCCGGTCGTCGAAGAGCTGCTGCCGGATGTTCAGGCCGAGCGACACCCGCTCGACCGTCGTCCCCAGGAGGATGCCTTCCTGGCTGAGGTAGCCGACCGACATCCGGAGGTTCGTGTTCTCACCCGTGCTGGTCACGCTCAGGTTGTGGTCCTGCCCGTAGCCCGTGCGCGTCACGACGTCCAGCCAGTCGGTGTTCGCGTTCAGGAGCTGGCCGGCGTTCTGCGGAGCGTAGATCGTGACCAGGGAGTCGAACTCGGCGGCGTTGAGCACCTCGGGCAGCCGCGTTGTCTGCGACGCCGAGAAGCTGGTGCTGTACTCGAACGCCATCCGCCGCGCGGCGCCCGGCACGCCCGCCCCGGACTTCGTCTTGATGATCACGACGCCGTTGGCGGCGTTCGACCCGTAGATCGCCGCGGCCGAGGCGTCGCGCAGGACGGTGATGCTCTCGATGTCGTCGGGGTTGAGGAAGTTGAGGGGGTCACGGCCCGCGGACATCCCGCCGCCCGACCCGGTGCCCACCGGGATGCCGTCCACGACGTACAGCGGCTCGCTGCTCGCCGTGACCGAGGACGGGCCGCGGACCCGGACCGACAGGCCGCCGCCCGGCTCGTTGTTGTCCACGACCTGCACCCCGGGCACCTTCGCCGTGATGAGCTGCGTCGGGGACACGATCCGGCCGGTGTTGAACTGCTCCGACGAGACCTGGGTCACGGCGCCGGTGATGTCGCCGGCCCGCTGCTCGCCGTACCCCGTGACGACGATCTCCGACAGGCCCACGGCCTGCGCGGCCAGGGCGAAGTCGAGGGTGATCGTCTGGCCCGCGACGACCGTGACGGGGCGCTCCGCCGGGGCGTACCCGATCATGCGGGCCCGGGCCATCTCGGTGCCCGGAGCCGCCGTCAGGGTGTAGCGGCCGTCCGGCCCGGTCAGCACGCCCCGCACGCCGACCGAAACATAGGCCCGCGCCAGTGGCTGCTGCGTCGCCTGGTCCACGACGCGTCCGCTGACCGTGCCGGTCTGCTCCTGTGCGGCCAGCGGCACCGCCCACATGGCTGCAAGGAGCACACCGATCAAGAACCGAAGTCGTCTCATACGCGACCTCTCGAGCTTTGCGCTCTCACCGATGGTGGGAGAAACGAACGACCCCGGCCGCTAGGCGGTCCGGGGCGAGGGCGGACGTCGGAGGTCCGAGCCGGCGCCGGAGCCAGCCAGGGTGCTGCGGATGGTCGCCCGCGGAATCGCTCGGGGCACCGGTTCTCGGATCGGGCATGCACACCGCGTCGTGGCGTTGCCTGGTACACGGCAATGGCCCGAACGGGGAGAGCCCGTTCGGGGACTCGCGGACACCGGGGATTCTGCCTCCCGTGCCAGTGTACGTCAAGCCGCGCATCGGACGGACGTTCGGCTCGGGTCGCATTCCCTGCCGCGGTGCGGCATTCCGACATCCGCTTCGAGCGGGTACCGCGCCGCGCTCGTCCGAGCAGACCCCACCTCACCGCCCTCCCGGGGACCCAACGGCTTCGTTGCCGCCCTCGCCGTAACCATCACGGTTGGATATCCCTGCACCCATGCATGACGGGGACCGCGATCCCGACCTATCGCGTGTCGTGGCGGACGGAGCCGGCCGAGAACGGGCGGTTCCGCATCCGCTTCAGGGTCGCGCAGGAGGGCGCGCCCGCCAGCTTCCGCGCGCCGGTGCTGGTGACCGCGGACCTCGGGGAGCAGCGGGTCGCGCGGTTCCGGCTGAATGTCACGGGCTCGCAGGCGGAGTACGTGAGCCCGCTGATCCCCGCGGAGCCGCGGCGGGTGGCGTTCAACGATCTCGAGAGCGTGCTGGCGGAGGTGCGGGTCGAGCGGTGGCGCGAGTGAACCCGATCACGTGGCGCGAACCGGGCGCGCAGACACGCTGCCGTCGCGAAGGCGCGGGTCGCGTGGCGGCGAGCCGGCGGCACCGCGCGCGGCAGGTGACCCGACCGCGGCGCGCGTCAGCGCACCCGATCCAGGTACCTGCTCGACTCCACCTCGACCCGCACCACGTCCCCTTGCCGGACGAACTGCGGCACCAGGATCTCCACGCCGTTCTCCAGCACGGCCTCCTTCAGGACGCTGGTCTCCTGAGCGCCGTGGATGGGCTCGGCCGTCTCCCTGACACGCAGGTCCACCGTCCTGGGGTGGGTCACGCCCAGCGGCTCCTCCCCGTGGAACTCCACGTCGAGGTGCTGGCCGGGCTGGAGATAGCGCGTGAAGGCGCCGAGGCTCGCGCGCGGCAGCATCACCTGCTCGAACGTCTGCGGATGCATGAGCACGCAGTTGTCGCCGTCGTCGTAGAGGTACTCCATGTGCCGGCGCTCCAGCTCGATGTCCTCGACGCGCTCCTCCTGCCGGAAGCGCCGCTCGGTGATGTTCCCGGTCCGCACGTTCCGCAGCGTGGCGTGCATGAACCCTTTCATCTGGCCGCTTCCGGCGTGCCACCGGGCTTCGGTCACCCGGTAGATGTCCTGGTCGAGCCGGACGGCCATCCCCGCGCGAAGGTCGGTGACGGGCTTCATGGCGCCACCGTGCGCACGAGCCTCAGCATGTGACGTGAAACAACCCGATGGTGCTGCCGGGTGCGGTGTTCCAGCGGGCGATCGCGTCTGGGGTCGGCACCAGGCACACCTCGCACCGGTGCCGCTCGAAGTACGCCTCCGCCTCCGGCGAGAGCCGGACGCTGTCGTGCTGCCCGGTCCCGAGCACGAGGAGTCGCGCGCCCTTCTCGTACACGTGCTCGGCCTCTTCGAGCGAGACGGTGTGCGAGGTGCCGTAGACCTGCTTGGAGAGCTTCTTCCTGCGCTTGCGGATCCTGCCGTCGAGCCGGATGAGCACGTCGTGCTCGTAGCGCTCGCCGTCAATGTCCAGCCAGCCGAAGCCGGTCGCGTCCAGATGTGGCCGCATGGCTGTCTCCGCGGCAGGACCTCCTGACAGACCATCGAGGATGGCCCTGCCCGGAGCAATATGGGAGGAGCGAAGGCCTTCCGCGACCCGGCGCGGTGACGATTGGCACTGGACGGGGGAGACGAACAGGGGAGGAGGACCTCCTCACCCTCCTGTCGCCCACTCACTCATCGCCATGACGCACGAAAGGCCAAGCAGTGCTTGGCCTTTTCGTGGAGTTGCCCCTCCTGGGATCGAACCAGGACTCTCCTGATCCAGAGTCAGGCGTGTTGCCAGTTACACCAAGGGGCAGCGAACCTCGATTGTCATGGAGCTGAGGGGGCTCGAACCCCTGACCTCCTGGGTGCGATCCAGGCGCTCTCCCAGCTGAGCTACAGCCCCGCTAAGGGGCCGAAAAGCTAGCCGGTTACCCCCGGAGGGGTCAACGCCGTACCCGCCCCTGGGCGCGCATCGCCCCTCGGCCTACTGCCCACCGATCACCCATCACTCCACGTATCCAAGTTCAATCTCCATCCCGTCCTTCGCAACCACGGTCTCCGGGAACACCGCCCGCGCTTCCTCCAGGAGCGGCGCCGGGTCCCGGGAGTAGCGCGCCGAGAGGTGGGTCAGGACCAGCCGCCGCACCCCGGCATCCCGCGCCACCTCGGCCGCCTCGCGGGCCGTGGCGTGCTGGGTGTCCAGTGCGCGGTCCTTCTCCTCCTCGGCGAACGTCGCCTCGTGGATGAGGAGGTCCGCCC
>CAYLJK010000105.1:0-7836 GCA_964383975.1 uncultured Gemmatimonadales bacterium
GGCGGTGGTCGCGGCGCTGCCGCCGTCGCGCCGGCCGGAACGGTCGGCGCGCGCCACGTGGACGCTCCAGGAGATGATCCATGGCGTGGCGGCGCACGACCTCTACCACACCGGGCAGATCCAGTTGCTGAAGCGGCTGCGCGGGTGATGCGCCGCCGGCTGCTCGTCGCAGCGCTCCTCACCGCGGCGCCCGCGGCGGCCGGGGCGCAGGAGCGGACGCCGCGGCTGGCCGTGAGCCCCATCGTGGCGTGGCCGACGGCCTCGTGGGCGCTGTACGGCGGCACCGGCGTCGGCGCGTCGGGAGCCGCGCGGTTCGCTGCGCGCGGAGTGCCGGTGGAGGTCGCCGCGACGTTCCTCCGCTTCCCCGCCACGACGCGCGAGCGCCCGCTGGGCGGCACGAGCAGCATCCCGCTCTACATCTCGACCGGGAGCAGCCTCTGGATGGTGACGGCGGGACCGTCGCTGCGCGTCGAACGCGGGCGGCTCGCGCTCGCCCTCACGGCCGCGGCCGGCGTCGCCCAGTACGCCAACACGTCGGCGCTCAGGACCGTCGGCGATTCGGCGCGCTACGAGCGGAGCGCGTCGTTCGGCGGGCTGGCCGGCGTCGTCCGGGGGGAGGGCGCGGGCGCGCTGCGCGTGGGGAAGCGCGCCGCGCCGGTCTGGCTGGAGGCTGCGGGCGGGTGGACCGGCGCCACGCGCACCGACTTCGTCCGGGAGACCAACATCACCGTCGGCGTGATTTCGGGGGCGTACCTCGCGCCGACGCCGACCGCGCTCACGTGGATCGGCGGTCGGGTCGGCGTCGTGATCGGACGGCGCCGCTGAGCCGCTACGGCACGTTCGAGATCGTGATCCGAAAGCCGTCAGGATCGGTGATCCCGAAGTCGCGCTCGCCCCACGGCTCGTCCATCGGCTCGTGATCGAGCACGCCGCCGGCCTTCTTGATCCGCTCGGCGATGCGGTCCACGCTCTGGGCGGTGCGCCAGAAGATGCGCATCCCCTCGCCCTTGCGGCGGTCCCACCCCTTCTTCCCATCGTCCTGGGAGAGGTAGAGGCCGACCTCGCCGGCGATCATCTCGACGCCGTTCAGCTTCCCCTTGTCGTCGCGCCACTCGCCGGTCACCGTCCAGCCGAGGACGTCGCGGTACCAGGCGAGGCTCCTGGCGAGGTCGTTGACGACGAGGCTGACGACCGTCTCGCGGAGCCGGAGCGACTCCGGCTCGCGGCGCTTGGGCCGGACCGCCGGCTTCTTCCGCTTGGCGGCCGGCCTGGGGACGCGGCGCTTGGCGGCCTTCTTCGTGACCTTCTTCTTCCGGGCGGCCATGGGTCCTCCCGCTGGGGCCGTCCCTAGCGTAGCGCGCTTTCGGCCGGGCCGCCAGATTTCGACGCCCCACTCATCCGGAGACGACACGCCATGCCGACACGTCAGGCCACCGCCGTCTGGGAGGGCGGCCTCAGGGAGGGGAAGGGGTCGGTCGCCGCGGCGACGGGGACCTTCAGCACCGGCTACTCGTTCCCGTCGCGCTTCGGTGACGGCGCCGCGGGTCACACCAGTCCCGAGGAACTGATCGCGGCGGCCCACGCGGGCTGCCTCGCGATGGCGCTCGGCGCGGCGCTGGAGCGCGCCGGCACGCCGGCTGAGCGGGTCGAGGCGACGGCCGCGTGCACCGTCGAGAAGGTGGACGACGCCTTTCGCATCACGCGGATGGCGCTGACGGTGCGCGGCCGGGTGCCGGGGATCACCGAGGAGCGGTTCGCGCAGGCGGCCGAGGGGGCGAAGACCGGCTGCCCCGTCTCCAACGCGCTGCACCCCGGTATCGCCGTCACTCTGGACGCCCGGCTCGCCTGACCCGGCGCCGCGCCGGCCCCGCAGCGGGCCGGCGCGCGGTCATCGGAGATTTCGCCATGTTCTACGATCCTGGCTGTTACGGCCGCGTCCAGCTCGGCGCCCTGCCGTCCGAGGTGCAGCGGCGCCTGGTGGCGCTGCCGGGCGAATGGCTGGAGTTCGACGCGGCCGCCGGTGCGATTGTCGTGCGCCACGTGCAGCCCAGCGCGGGCCCGTCGCTCCCAACCATCGCCGGCGAGCTGGTGCGCATGATCGAGACGGTCGGCGCGGCGCTGCACGCCGGGATCGCCGGCGGTGACCTGTTCGTGCACGCGGACGCCAACCAGGCGCTGGTGCGGCTGCGGGTCGAGCGCGGTGGGGCGGTGCATATCCGTTTCGCGCACCCCGACTACGCGCGGGCCGTCCCGCAGCCGTACGAGCCGGGCCGGCACGACCTGGTGGACCCCAAGGTGCAGCGGCTCAACGGCGAGGTGACCCTCCGCGCCGGCGACGCGCCGCGTGCGGCGGCCGCGCTGGAGGCGGTCGCCGACACGTACGAGGGACTCTATCCCGAGGGGGCATACGCGGCCCGCGCGGAGGGGAAGGCGGTGCGGCTCACCCTCCAGGACGTCAACCTCGACGCGGAGCTACTGGTCGCGAAGCTGGTCGAGCTGGCGGCGCCGGGGAGCCTGGAGGGGCGGCTCGACGTGGCCTCGTTCGCCGGCGAGGCCCCCGAGCGCTACGGCCGGTTCGTCTTTGACCGTGGCGTGGTGCGCATCCAGCGCCCCGTCCTCTGGGACTCCGAGTGGTGAGGGCCACGTGATGGACTATGGGCTGACCGAGGAGCAGGCGGCGATCCGCGATCTGGCACGGACGATCGCCGAGCGGGAGCTGCGGCCGGTGGCGGCCGAGTACGACCGCACCGGGGAGTTCCCCTGGCCGGTCGTGCGGAAGATGGCCGAGGCGGACCTGTTCCGGACCTTCATCCCCGAGGCGTACGAGGGGATGGACGGTGGCACGCCGACGATGAATCTCGTGCTGGTCACCGAGGAGCTGTCGAAGGCGTGCGGCGGCATCGCGCTGGCGCTGGCCGGCACCGCCCTCGGCGCGATGCCGATTCTCCTCGCGGCGAGCGAGGAACAGAAGCGGCGCTACCTTCCGGACATCGCGTCGGGCAGCCGTCTGGCGGCGTTCGCGCTGACCGAGCCGGAGGCCGGCTCCGACGCGGCGGGGATCCGCACCACGGCGATGCGCGACGGCGGTGACTACGTGCTCAACGGCACCAAGCAGTGGATCACCAACGGTGGCGAGGCGGAGATCTACACGGTGCTCGCGCTCACGAACCCGGCGAAGGGACCGCGGGGGGCGAGCATGTTCATCGTCGAGAAGGGGACGCCCGGCTTCAGCTTCGGGAAGAAGGAGGACAAGATGGGCATCCGCGCCTCGGCGACGCGCGAGCTGCACTTCGAGGACTGCCGGGTGCCGGCGGCGAACCTCATCGGCCGCGAGGGGACGGGGTTCATCGCGGCGATGCGCACCTTCGACGCCTCGCGCCCCGGCGTGGGGGCGCAGGCACTCGGCATCGCGCAGGGCGCGCTGGACCTCGCGGTGGCGTACGCCACCGAGCGGCGCCAGTTCGGCTCCCCCATCTCGGCGTTCCAGGGGCTGCGCTTCTCGCTGGCCGACATGGCCGTCCGCATCGAGGCCGCCCGCGCCCTGATCTATGCCGTGGCGCGGTACATCGACGGCGGGCCCGCGACGCGGCCCACGATGTACTCGGCCATGGCCAAGCTGTTCGCGTCGGACGTGGCGGTGCAGGTGACGGTGGACGCGCTCCAGGTCTTCGGTGGCTACGGGTACATGCGCGACTACCCCATCGAGAAGTACCTGCGCGACGCGAAGATCACGCAGATCTACGAGGGGACGAACCAGATCCAGCGCGAGGAGATCAGCAAGATCCTCATCGGGGACCACATCGCGGGCCGCGCCAAGCACTGACGCCCCACCGGGCGTGCCGAGGGGCGGCGGCCCGCTGCGGGTCGCCGCCCCTCGTGTGTGCGGCCGGCCGGCTACTTGCGGAAGTCGCTCGGCATCTGGACCAGGAAGAAACGGTTGCCGTCGGGATCGGCAAAGTTCGCCACCCAGCCGCCCCAGCCCTCCCTGCGCGGGGCGAGGTGGAAGCGGACGCGCTTGCGCTTCAGGGCCCGGTACGTGGCCTGGATGTCATGCGTGTAGAAGCTGATGCCGGTCTTCGCGCCGATGAGCTTCTTCGCCTCGCGGTTCCACGGAACCGTGAGGGAGAACGTCGTGCCGCAGTCGAACGTGAGCCACTTCAGCTTCTTGTTGTAGAAGGCGACCCGGAGGCCGAGCTTGTCGCGGTAAAACCTGAGGGCCTTGTTGAGGTCCTTCACGACGACGGTGACAATGCCGATCTGGGTGATCATGGGGCGGGGAGCCCTCCGTGGAGGTCGAGGCCGCACCCGGCGGGGCCGGGCGCCCGGAAGTTACGGCGTCGCTCCGGCGGGAGCCAAGGGCGGCGCGGTCCAGCGGGCCAGCTCGGCGCGGTAAGCCTCCTTGAGCAGCGACTGGAAGTGGTGCACGCCGGTCTCCATCTCCGCGGAGAAGCGGCCGCGCTCGTAGACGCCGGACGCCAGGCCCTCCTGGACCCGCTCGCAGATCTCGACGTCCTCGGCCTGCACGGCGTCCGAGAAGGCGCGGTCGTCGCGGATCGTCCGTTGCGCCGCCGCGGAGGTCGCGTCGGCGTAGTAGTAGCGGAAGACGATGCGGCACCGGTCGGGCCCGAGCGGCACGACGACGTTCGTCTGCAGCCGGCCGGGGAGGATGTTCAGCATGCAGTTGGGGTAGAGGAAGTAGTACAGCGCCTCACCGGACGAAACGCCGTACGGCGTGTCCTTCCCGGACAGCGGCCCGACCTGGAGCGAGTACCACCGGTACACTTCCGTCCGGTACGCCTCGAACGCGTAGAGGCTGCACAGCTCGGGGTGCACGTGCGGCACGTGGTACCCCTCGAGGTAGTTGTCCGCGTACACCTTCCAGTTGCAGCGCGCCTCGTAGTCCACCTGGCCGGCGAACACGAAGCCGTCGAACCGCTGGGGGGCCAGGCGCTCGGCGATGCCGGCGACCGGCTCGTCGAGCGACGGGCCGTCCGGTTGCAGGTGCACGAAGATCAGGCCCTGCCACTCCGCGACGCGCACGGGGATGAGGCCGTAATCCTCCTTGTCGAACAGCTCGGTGCGGTTGAAGTGCGGCACGCCGCGCAGCATGCCGTCGAGCCGGTAGGTCCAGCCGTGGTAGCGGCACTGGAGCATGTGGGTGTGGCCGTCCTTGAGCGCCAGCGGGCCGCCGCGGTGGCGGCAGACGTTGTAGAAGGCGCGCACGAGGCCGTCGCCGCCGCGGACGACGAGCACGGGCCGGCGGGCCACCATCGCCACGAGGTGGTTCCCGACGTCGGGGATCTGGCTCAGGTGGCCCACGTGCTGCCACGAGCGGGCGAACACGGCCTCGCGTTCGAACTCGTGGAACGCCGGGTCGGTGTACCAGTGCGCCGGGATGGTGGTGGCGCGTTCGACCGGCGCGACCTCCAGGTCGGCCGGGGCGATGACGGGCAGCGGGGAACGGGGCATCGGCATATCCTCCGCCTCGGCCGGCGCTGGCGCAAGCGCCGGACCGGGGCCTGCCTCGGGTTGTGGATCGTCAGCGGGACGGCGAACTTACTGGCCTCGGCGCCGTAGCCAAGTGGTAAGGCAGAGGTCTGCAAAACCTCCATTCGGCGGTTCGATCCCGCCCGGCGCCTCTCCCGGAAACCCATGCCCCGCATGGGCTTCCGCTGTCTTCAGGGGCTGGCGGTCGACACCCGTGCGCGATTGAAGGGCGCTTGGCAGCCGGGTGACGGGCCTGGGCCAACTGGGGACGCGACGAACGGGCGCCGTCGTTCACCCCTCATCAGTAGCCCGCGGTTCCTCTCGGGCATCGGGCGGCGGCGCTCGACGTTTCAGGGGTTGGCCGGCCGGATGTCCAGCTCGGAGATAAGCGCCCGCTCGGGGAGCGCGACCGCGTCGAGGATCGCCTGCGCCACGTCCTCCGCCGCGAGGATGCGCGCCCGATCCGGGTTCCGGGAGCCGCTCTTCGCGAAGAACGGCGTGTCCACGGAACCCGGACAGACGGCGATCACCCGCACGCCGAGCTTGCGTAGCTCCATCATGAGCGACTTGGAGAAGCCCAGCACCCCGTGCTTACTCGCCGCGTAGGCGGCGGCGTCGGGCACCGGGTTACGGCCGGCGAGGGAGGAAACGTTCACGATGGTCCCGCGCCCCGCCGTGAGCATCGCCGGCAGGAACGCGCGCGAGACGAGGAACATCCCGCGCAGGTTCGTGTCCATCACCAGGTCCCAGTCCTCGACGCTCATCTCGACGAGCGGCACGAAGCGCGCCACGCCGGCGTTGTTGACCAGGATCGTCGGCGTGCCGAGGTCGTGCAGCACGCGGCGGGCAAAGCGCTCCACCTCCTCGGGCTTTCGCACGTCGCACGGCGCGCCGACGAGCGTGTGGCCGGGTGCCGCCAGGCGCGCGCACTGCTCGGTAACTCTTGCCTCCGTGCGCGCGCAAAATGCGACGCGCGCGCCGTGCGCGAGCAGCCGTTCGACGAGCGCAAGACCGATCCCCTCCGTGCCGCCGGTGACGACGGCGGTCTGGGCCGTCCAGTCCATCAGTACCGTCCGCCGGCGCCGCCGCCCCTGGCCGAGCCGCCTCCGAAGCTGCTGCCGCCGCCCCCGCCTCCGCCGCCCGGCCGGCTGTGCGACGAGCCACTCGAGGAGGACGAACGGAGGCGCGGCGTGCTCTGCTCCTTCGAGGTGGCGAAGCCGCAGTGTTTGCAGTGGCTCCTCACCCGCACGCGCCCACCGTGGGACGTGGTCGCCGCCTGGAGCGTGGTCGTGGTGGTCGTGAGCGTGCGGGTGCGGCACGAGGGGCACTCGCCGTAGCCGGACAGGAGCCTCCGGTACGGGATGCGCAGCACCTCGCCGCAGGTGTCGCACAGCCACACGTCCCAGTCCACGCTGTGCACCCGCTCCTCCGATTTCGCGCCCTGGTCCAAATAGTCATCGTCCGCCGCCTCGTCGAGCAGGCGCATTGGATGCCCGTTGGCGCACTGCCGCGGCCGGCGCCGGCGCCACCGCCGCACGCCGACCGCGCCCCCCAACGTGCCGGCGATGCCACCGGCACCGAGACCGAGCCAACCGAGGACACCGATGCCGCCGCCCCCTCCGCCCTGCGGCGCGGCGGCGGGCCCTTCCCGCCACGCGGTCTCCTCGCGCGCGGCGTCGGCCAGCGCGGCGACGGCTGCCTGCACCCCCTCGTCGAAGCGCCCCGCCCGAAAGGCGGGGAAGAGCCTCTCGTCGCGGATGCGTCCCACGCGGCGGTCGGGAAGCACGCCCTCGAGCCCCGTCCCCACGGAGATGAACACCTCCCGCTCGGCCGGCACCCAGAGGAAGACGATGCCGTTGTCCCTCCCGCGCTTCCCGACGCCCCAGCCGCGGTGCAGCGCGAGCGCGGCGTCGAACGCCGTGAGCCCGCCGGTCGAGTCGATGATGACCACGGCGATCTCGGTGCCGTTGGCGGCCTCCAGCGCCCCGATGGCCGCATTCAGCGCGGCTCGCGTCGCCGGCGCGAGGTGGCCGGCGGGGTCGCTGACCCACGTGCCGTCGGTGGTGCGAGGGTTCGGGACCCAGGCGAGGCGCTGGGGCAGCGGAGTCTGCCGCGCGGCGGCGAGGGCGAGACCGAGGGCGAGGGCGATACGGTGCATGGTGGGCTCCGGGTTCCCGCCCGCCAAGCTACGCGTGCGCGACACGCGCCGCGAGGCGTTTGCGCCGGGCGGATCCACGGTCCACATTCGCCGCGTGGACAGACGGACGTTCGCGGCAACCCTGGCCGGCGCTGTCGTCGGCGTCGTGCGTCCGGCCGCCGCCCGGCAGGCGGCGACTTGGCCGCGGCACT
>CAYLJK010000106.1:0-7827 GCA_964383975.1 uncultured Gemmatimonadales bacterium
TGGCCGGGCGTCCCGCGCCTCGAGGACGTGGGCTATCCGGTGGTGGAGGCGGAGGCGGACGGGACTTTCGTGGTCACGAAGCACCCGGGGACGGGCGGCGCCGTGACCGTCGCGAGCG
Organism: uncultured Gemmatimonadales bacterium; assembly: GCA_964383975.1. Taxonomy (GTDB): domain Bacteria; phylum Gemmatimonadota; class Gemmatimonadetes; order Gemmatimonadales; family JACORV01; genus DASXPG01. Next base: position 119 of record CAYLJK010000106.1, read on the forward strand.
TGACGGAGCAGCTCCTCTATGAGATGGGCGATCCGCGGAACTACATCACGCCCGACGGCGTGGCGGACTTCACCTCCATCCGCCTGGAGCAGGAGGGACCGGACCGCGTCCGCGTCTCGGGGATCCGCGGCGGGCCGTGCACCGACCTGTTGAAGGTCTCCGCCGCGTACCGGTACGGATACAAGGCGGTGGGCACGCTCGTGTACGCCTGGCCCGATGCCCTCGCGAAGGCGCGGGAGGCGGACCGCGTCCTGCGAGCCCGGCTTGAACGCCTGGGGCTGCGATTCGAGGAAGTGCTGACGGAGTTCGTCGGCGTGAACGCGACGCACGGACCGCTCGCCGGCGAGCCGCCGGCGGACATCCCGGAGGTGCAGCTGCGCGTCGGCGTGCGCGCCGCCGAGCGCTCGCCGGTGGAGCGGTTCACGCGGGAGCTGGCGCCGCTCATCCTCAACGGCCCGCCGAGCGTCACGGGCTTCGCCGGAGGCCGGCCGAAGGTGGAGGAGATCATCGCGTACTGGCCGGCGCTCATCCCGAAGCACGAGGTGACGCCTGTCGTGGAGGTGGTCACCGTATGAGGGACGGGACCGTTCGGCCGGCGCTGGACCAGCAGCGCCAGGCGATGCGCAGGGCGCGCCGTCAGGGGTACCGCTGGTACGTCCGCGCGGCGCTGATGATCGTGATCGCGTTCCTCGCGTTCAATCGCGGCGGCCAGCTGTACCGGGCCGTCGGCATCGCGGTCGGCTTCCTCGCGGTGCTGTCCTGGAGCCTCGGGCGGTCGATGCGGCGGCAGGCCGCGCAGATGGAGGCCAAGATCGATCTCATGGAGAAGGCGGGCACCACCGGGGAGGGGGAGGGCACGGAGGCACGGAGGCACGGGGGCACGGTGTGAAGCGGCGACTCGTCGAGGTGGCGCATGCCCGCAGCGGGGACAAGGGAGACACGGCGAACGTGGGCCTGATCGCGCGGCGGCCGGAGTACTACCCCATCCTCGTGCGCGAGGTGACCCCCGAGCGCGTAGCCGAGCACTTCCGTGGCATGCTGACGGGCGGAGTGGAACGCTTCGAACTGCCGAACCTGCACGCGCTCAACTTCCTCCTCCATGGCGCCCTCGGCGGGGGTGGGACGGTGTCGCTCAAGACGGATGCACAGGGAAAGACGCTGAGCACGGCGCTGCTCAGGATGGAGATCGAAGCGTGACCGAGGCACGGAGGCACGAAGGCACGGAACCACGGGAGCAGCCTCACACGGAGGTCGCGCGCCGCGGCGGCGCCCTCGTGGTGACCCTCACCCGGCCCGAGAAGAAGAACGCCATCTCGATCCGCATGATCGCGGAGCTGAAGGAGGCGATCACCGCCGCGGAGCTGGCGGCGGATGTCCGCGTGCTGGTGCTGCGGGGCGCAGCGGGCGAGTTCTGCGCGGGACTGGATCTCGGGGAGCTGCTGGAGTCGGCGGACCTCGAGCCGGAGGTGAACGAGCGGCGCGCGTGGGACCTCGGCGAAGTGTTCGTGCGTCTGCGCCGCCTCCCCAAGCCGACGGTGGCGGTGGTGGAGGGCCGCGCGCTCGCGGGGGGCTGCGGGCTCGCGACGGCGTGCGATTTCGTGCTGGCGAAGGCGGGATCGCAGTTCGGCTACCCGGAGATCAACCGCGGCTTCGTGCCCGCGATGGTGATGACGATGCTGCGCCGGCTCGTGGGGGAGAAGGTGGCCTTCGACGTGGCCGCGACGGGGCGCCTGCTGGAGGCCGAGGAGGCGCGCCGGCTGGGGCTCGTCTCGCGCGTCTTCCCGGTCGAGGGGTTCGAGGCAGAGGTGGAGCGGTTCCTCGCGACCCTGACGGCGCTGTCGCCCACGGCCCTGGCGCTCACCAAGCAGCAGTTCTACCAGCTCGACGGGATGGAGTTCGATGCCGGTGTGCGGCTCGGCGCGAGAGTCAACGCGGTCTCGCGCGCGACGCCTGACTTCAGGGCCGCGATCGCGGCCTTCCTGAGGAAGTGAAAGCCGGCGGACATCCGCTTGGCTCGCCCGTGCTTCCGTGCCCCGGTGGCGCTGTGCGGTCCCCATGACCGGCTGGACCCTCGCCAAGTACGTCCTCACCCTCGCAGGGCTGGCGCTGCTCTTCCTCGGAGACAGCGTCGGGAAGCCATGGCTGGGGTACGCGGGGCTGGGGCTGGTGGTCGTGGCGTTCCTGCTGCGGTTTTCCCAGCGGGCACGCGATCGAGAGCCGGGAATCAGGAATCGGGGATGGCCGCCACCGGGTAGCGAGCGGGACGGCGAGGAGTAGCGCACCGCTCCCCGCGCCTCTGGGCCTCCGCGCCCGCGGTATTTCTCCCTCCTTCTGCCTCACGATCGCTACGCATCCCCCCGGGCCCGGGGCGCATCTTCGCCGCGATGGTGGAGAACCTCGAGTACCGCCTCGCGAAGGCGGCCGAGATCCTGCGCACGCGCTTCGGCTATCCGGCGTTCCGGGCCGGCCAGCTGCGGGCTGTCCGGGCGGCGCTCGCCGGCCGCTCGGCGCTGGTGGTGCTCCCGACAGGGGGAGGGAAGTCCCTCTGCTACCAGGTGCCCGCGCTCGTCCTCGACGGCCTGACGGTGGTCGTCGCGCCGCTCATCGCGCTCATGCAGGACCAGGTGCAGGCGGCCCGGGCGCGCGGCATCTGGGCCGCGGCGCTCACCAGCGCGCAGCCGGCCCAGGAGCGCGCCCAGGTCATCCGGGATGCCATCGCCGGCGGTCTGCGCCTCCTGTACGTGGCGCCGGAGCGGCTCGCCTCGGGGCGGATGATCGCCGCGCTGCGCGACTGCCGCATCGCGCTCCTCGCCGTGGACGAGGCGCACTGTGTCTCGGAATGGGGCCACGACTTCCGGCCTGCCTACCGGCGGCTGGGCATCGTCCGGCTCGCGCTCCGCCGGCCGCCGACGCTCGCCCTGACCGCGACCGCCACGCCAGCCGTCCGCGAGGACATCACACAGGTGCTCCGCCTCGGCGACGTGGAGCGCATTGTCGGCTCGTTCGACCGCCCGAACCTCCACTTCGCCGCCACGCGGGTGCGCGATGACGAGGAGCGGCGCCGCCGGCTCCTCGCCCTCCTCAGGCCCTACCGAGGCGCGGCCGTCGTGTACGTCCCGACCCGGAACGGGGCCGAGCGGTGGACGCGCTCACTGTGGCAGGCGGGCGTCCGGGCGGCGCCGTATCACGCCGGCCTCGAGCACGCCGTGCGCCGCGCGGTCCAGCACGAGTTTCTCCTCGACCGTCTTGACTGCGTGGTCGCCACCTCCGCCTTCGGGATGGGCATCGACAAGGCCAACGTGCGCACGGTCGTCCACCTCGGCCTCTCGACGAGCCTGGAGGCCTACTACCAGGAAGCCGGACGCGCCGGCCGTGACGGCAGGCGCGGTCATTGCGAGGTGCTGTGGACGCTCGGCGACCTCGCGCTCCAGCGCCGCATCGTGCCCGACGCGGCGAAGCTCGATCCGCTCATCCGGTACCTCAGTGGTGTCGGCTGCCGGCGGGAGCGGCTCCTGCGCCACTTCGGCGAACCGCCGCGCCGCTGCGCCGGGTGCGACCGCTGCGAGCGCTGGCGCCGCTGGCGACGGGCTCTGGGCCGGGCCGCTTGAGTCGTCCGACCGGGCCGCCGCCGCGGCGCCAGGATGGGGCGGCACGGATCTCGCGTTGCACGCCCGCGACAGCTTACTCCCGGGCCCGCGGTCCGCCCATCGGAACCGTTGGCTGTATGCGTCGCATCGTGTAGGTTAAGGTGTTGCAGGGCCGTCACATGGGGGCAACGACCACGAGATGAAGCTGTGGGGAGCGACATCCAGATCGGATGAGGACCCGCCCGAGGCGGGTCCGCTCGTTCTGCGGGAACCGATGCCGATCGCGCGCTCGACGGCGTGGTTCCCGCCGGGCGTCGCGGCGGTGGAGCCGGGGTCGCTTCCCTATCCTGTCTTCATCACCGGGCGGGTGATGGCCGACCTCCAGCTGTTGGATCCGGGGCAAGGGGCCATCGGGTACCTGGCCGGCAACGTGGTCGAGGACCCGGCCTCGGGTCACCCGTACCTTGTCGTGCGCTCGATCGTGCGGCTCCAGGTCGCGTTCCTCGGCGACCGCCCCCTGCCCGTCATCACGCGCTCGTGGGGCCCACTGACGACGGAAGTGGCCGCGAGCGGCCAGGCGATCCTCGGCTGGTACCACACGCACTCGGTGCACGGGCTCGACGTCTCGCTCGCCGACATCGAGGCGCACCGGCACTTCTTCCGCGAGCCGTGGCAGCTGGCGTTGATCGTCGCCGCGGATGAGTCGGGGGCCATCACGGGTCGGATCTACCGCCCGCTCGATGTGGAGCGCGGGACCCGCCCCGCGCCGCTCCCCTTCTATGAGTTCGGTGACGGCGACATGGGCGTCGAGGGACCCGCCCGCAGCGCGATGGCCTGGGCCGGCTACGCCACGAACGACGTGCGCGTGCAGCCGCAGGCGCCGCGGCGCAGCTCGGCCGCGAGCCTTGCCACGCCCGCCGACGTGCCGCGGTCCTCCTCGTCCCAGCGCATCCTCGTCCCGAGCGGTGTCGGCGACCACGACGATCCGGTCTGGCAGCGTGAGCTGGCGGCGCGGCGCCGGGTGCGGCGGCTGATCCTCGGCTTCGGCGCGGTCCTTACCATCGGCATCGTCGCTGCCACGGCGTTCTTCGTCCGCGCGCTCGTGCAGCCAGCGACCCCGATCCCCGCGGGCGTCGAGGCGGCGGCACCGATCGAGCCGACGGAGCTGGCGCGGGCCCGCGACGACCTGGTGCGGGCGGCGACCGCGTACATGGAGCGCAGCCTGCTCTTCGACGAGCGGATGATGACGTGCGGCGACCTCCAGGCCGGCCTGGTGCTGGTGGAGGGGAAGCTGGTCGCCTTCAGCGCGTTGCGACGCGAGCAGGGGGCGATGCCGGGCTCGGCGTCTTCCCCGGCCGACCAGGCGGCCTTCGACGCGGCGGACCGCGTCGAGCAGCACTTCGAACGCTCGCGCTGCTCCCGGCCGTGACCGCGCGCCGGCGCTCGCCGCTGCTGGTCGCCGCCGTGCTGGTCGCGGTGGTCGGCACAGCGGCGGCGCAGGGGACCCAGCCGCTCCGCAAGTCGGACCTCGTCCGCCTCCTCTCCACCGGTACGCTCCCCACGGCCGACCTCGTGCGGCTGATCCGCCGCAACTGTCTCGCGTTCACGCCCAGCGAGCGGGACCGCCGTGACCTCCAGGCTGTCGGGGCCGATGCCGGAGTCCTGGCCGCCGTGGATGCGTGCGCGCGCGGCGGCGCGCGTGCGGCGGCGACCCCGCGTCCCGGCGGGACCGAGACCCCGGCGCGGACCGCAGCCATCACGCTGACGGGCCCGCGTGCCCCGGTGCGCGTCGTCGCCGGCGGGGAGGTGCGTCTCGACGTGCAGGCGCGGAGGGATCGGCGCGCGGCGTCACGGGTTGCCCTCGTGCTGCGTGGGAGCGCCGCGGTCACCAGCGAGGCCGCGGACGTCGCCGCCACGACGGACGCGCGCGGGGTGGCGAGCTTCGCCTTCACGGCGCGCGTGGCGGCGGGGCGGTACCAGGTCGCGGTGGAGCCGGCGGACGCCGCGCTCCGCGGTCGCCTGCTCGTGGACCTCGTCGTGGACGCGGGCGCGGCCGCGCAGGTGGCCGTCGAGCCGCGGCGTATCGAGCTGCGGGCCGACTCGCTCCGCTATCCGGTGACGCTCCGCGTCACGGACGCGTTAGGGAACCCGTTGGCCGGGCTGGACGTGGCGCTGCGCCCGCGCGCGCCTGGGCTGCTCGTGGATACGGTCCACGCCCGCACCGACGAGCGCGGCGTGGCGACCCTAACCCTGCGACCCGCGGCGGCCGACCGCGGCGGCGCCGTCGCCGTGCTCGTGAACGGCCGCGAGCTCGGCGCCGTGGACCTGGCGGCCGCTCCCGCCCCGCCCGCCCCCGGCCGGTTGGCGTTCGTCGAGGGCGCGGGGCAGCGTCCGCGCGCCGGCGCGCCGCTCGCGCAGAGCTTCCGGGTGCTGGTGACGGATTCGTCCGGACTGCCGATGGAGGGCCAGCGCATCACCCTGAGCGGTGACAACCTGCGTCCGCTCGCGACCGTCGCGGTGACCGACTCGTCGGGCTACGCGACGGTCGTGGCGACGGCCGGCCTGGCGGCGGGCCGCGGCAGGCTGGTGGCCACGCTCGGCCGGCTCACGGCGCGTGTGGACGTGAACGTCACGGCGGGACCGCCCGTCGAGCTGCATGTGTCGCGGAGCGGAAGCGCGGTCACCGAACTGGCCGCGGCCGCGCGCGGGGTCCTGACCCTCGCGGTCACCGGACGCGACGCCTTCGGCAACGCCGCGGCCGTGGGAGCGCTGCGGGCCCGCACGCTCGCCGCGCGGGTGGCGCGGGTGGCCGGCTTCCGGATCGCCGGGGACACCACGCTCGTGACGGTGGAGTACCGCGGAACGGGGAGCACGCTGCTCGTTCTCGAGGCCGACCGGCTCAACCGGCAACTCCCGGTCCGCGTGGACCTGCCGGCCGGCGGCGCGTGGAGCTTCGGCGTGCGCGGCAGCTGGGTCGCGTTCGACTACACGTTCGCCGAGCGGCCGAACGTGCGATCGTACCCGGGCCAGGCGGTGGACCTGTTCCTGCGGCGCTCGGCGGGCCGCCGCTGGGCCTTCGCCCTGGGCGCGACGATCGGCAGCGTGAGCGCCGACTCGATCGGCGGGCGGCGCATCGCCACGTCGCTCGTCGAGGCGACGGGCCGGCTCGATTTCGCGCTGGCGCCCGACGCGCGCGTCGTACCCGTGCTGAGCGCGGTTGGCGGCGTGTACCGGCTCCAGAGCGACGAGGTCGGCGCCCTCGTGTACCACACCTTCCTCACGACCGGATTCGGCGGCGGCGTGGACGTACCACTCGGCCGCAGCCTCACCCTCGACGTGCGCGCCACCTACCAGGTCCTGCTCGAGCACTCCGAGTACGTCAGCGGCGTGATGGGCTCGCTGATCCCCGTCGGCGTCGGTCTCCGCCTGGTCTTCTAGCGCCCGCGGGCTCCGGGGATGCCCGGTGCTGGCGACGGCACTCGCGCGCCATCCTCGGTGCGCCGGTCAGCCGGTCGCGAGGTCGTGGTGCGCGCGCTCAGCGCGCGCGACAGGCCGAGCGGGCGCATGAGCGCCGGACGCGGGAGACACCGAGCGCTGGCCGGGCTACCGCGTGGTGACCGCGACGGTGACGCCGACCACCATGGAGAGCAGCGCCCCCACGATGAGGTTCCCACCGTTCCGCGCGAGCCACGGCTTCTCGGGGACGTAGATCTCGTCCCCCGATTGGACCGGTGAGCGCTCCAGGACGGCGCTCTGGCCGAGCGACGTCATGACGACCTGGCCGTCGCGCCGCAGCATGAGTTTGCGCGCGTCACCCGACGGGCTGATGCCGCCGGCGAGGGCGATGACGTTCCCGACGGTGACCGTCGCGTCCACCGGGTAAAGCCCGGGGCGGGCCACCGCGCCCTGTACGGCGACCCGCCGCAGGACGGTGACCTGGATGGAGGGGTTGTTCAGGAAGCGCCGGTAGCCGCCGCGTACCTCGTCGGCGAGGGCGTCCGCCGAGAGACCGGCGGCGACGACTTCCCCGAGCATCGGCAGCACGACGCGGCCGCGGGCATCCACCGGGAACTCGCCGGACAGGTCACGCTCCCGCCAGATCCACACGTTCACCACGTCGCC
>CAYLJK010000107.1:0-7803 GCA_964383975.1 uncultured Gemmatimonadales bacterium
CACGCTGGTCGTGGACGCGATCCGCACCGACCCCGCGTGGCAGGGCGGCGACTACGCGGTGCAGCCGCCCGGCCTGCGCGGCGCCCTGAACCTCATCTGGTTCGTGGGGACCGCGCCGCTCAACGAGCAGCGCATGGCGCCTACCAGGGATTCCGCGGACGCGTGGATCCGCCGCTGGATGGAGGGCCGGTTCGCCACGACCGACGCGAACGATCTGATGTACGCCGTGGCCGCTTCCAGGGACTACGACCCGTCGCCGCACCTTGAGCGGGTCCGGGCGGCCGTGCTGGCCATCAACTTCGGCGACGATGTCATCAACCCGCCGGAGCTGGGGGTGATGGAGCGTCTGATGCCACGCGTCTCCCGGGGACGCTACGTCCTCATTCCCGGAAGCGAGGCGACGCGGGGGCACGGGACGCATTCGCTCCCCGCGCTCTGGAAACAGCACCTGGTGGTGTTCCTGGAGATGTTGCGCGGGGAGCGTGAGGAGTGATGGGTGATGGGTGAGTAGTGATGAGTGGTGATGGTGAGGTCGTGACCATCCGCTCCCTCGCGTCCGGGGGGAGCGGCGTCGGGCGGCTCGCGGACGGCATGACGGTGTTCGTGCCGCGGACGGTGCCCGGCGACGTGGTGCGGCTGGCCGAGCTGCGGCGCCGTCGGCGCCATGCCGAGGCGCAGGTCGCGCAGATCGTCACCGCGGGCCCCGACCGCGTCGAGCCGGTGTGCCCGCACTTCACCGCCGACCGCTGCGGCGGGTGCCAGTGGCTGCACATCGCCCCCGCCGCGCAGGCGGAGGCGAAGCGCCGCATCGTGGGCGATGCGCTGCGCCGCATCGCGAAGCTCGACCTTCCCGACCCCGAGCTGGTTTCCAGTCCGCACCCCCTCGGCTACCGCACGACGGTCACCCTCACGGTGCGCTGGCGCGGCTCCCGGCCCGTCGTCGGCTTCCACGACAGCGTCACGCCGGACCGGGTCTTCCCGCTCGAACACTGCGCCATCGCGCACCCGGACCTGAACGCGCTGTGGGAGGCGCTGCGCGGGGCGGCGGCGTGCCTGCCGCGCGGGGACGACGTGCGCCTCAAGCTGCGGCGCAGCAGCGCCGGCGCGCTCCACGCGGTGGTGGCGGGAGGGGACCGGGCCTGGACGGACGGCGCGCCGCTCGTGGCGGCGGCCCACGCGCGTGGCCTGAGCGTGAGCGTGTGGTGGCAGCCGGCTGCCGGCGCGGTGCGCCGCGTCGCGGGGCCCGAGGCCGATCCCGCGGTCGCGGCCTTCGCGCAGGTGAACCCCGCGGTCGCGACGCTCCTGTACGCTGCCGTCGTGAACGCCGTGCAGGCGGCAGGCAGGCCCGGACGGCTCCTCGATCTGTACGCGGGTGCGGGCGAGACGGCACTCGCGCTCGCCGAGGCCGGCTGGGACGCGGTGCTGGTGGAACTCGACGCGCGCGCCGTGCGGCGCGCCGAGGCGCTGGCGGCGGACCGATCCGTGCGGCTGCGCTGTATCGCCGGGCGCGTGGAGGAGCACCTCGCGCCGCTCCTCCCGGCGGACGTGGTGGTCGTGAACCCGCCGCGCACCGGCCTCGGTGCACCGGTGACCGAACGACTGTTCGCGCAATTCCCGCGGCGGCTCGTGTATGTTTCGTGCGATCCCGCGACGCTTTCGCGCGACCTCGCGCGGCTCGGCGTGGCGGCCTCCCACGTGCGCGACGCGCGCGCGTTCGACATGTTCCCGCAGACCAGCCACGTCGAGACGGTCGTCGTGGCCGAGAGGGTCGGGGCGTGAAATACACGGTGGAGATCGCGGGGCGTTCCCTTCTCGTCCAGGAGCAGGACGGCAAGCTCACTGTTGACGGCAAACCGGTGGAGGCGCGGCTCGACGGCCTGCCGGGTTCGGCGATCCGGAGATTGGTGGGTGGGCGCGGCTCCCGTGAGTTCGTCGCGGTGCGTGGTGAGAGCCGTGGCGAGTGGCGGCTCCTGACGGACGGGCAGCGGCTGGAGGCAACGGTCCTCGACGACAAAGCGCTGCTGGTGCGGGCGGCGGCGCGCGCGTCCGGCGGGGGCCGCACGGCCGGCACGCTCAAGGCGCCGATGCCGGGGCTCGTGGTGCGGCTCCTCGCCGCGATCGGGGACGAAGTCCCGGCCGGGAAGGGGCTGCTGGTCGTCGAGGCCATGAAGATGGAGAACGAGTTCAAGGCCCCCGGGGCGGGGACGGTCGCGAAGATCTTCGTGAAGCCGGGGGACCGGGTCGAGAAGGGAGCCCCGCTGGTCGAGCTGGCCTAGGCCCGGATCGGGCCCGGCGCGTGGCTGTGGCGACCGCCTCCGTTGACCTCCCGGCCGAGGCGGTCTATTTTTCAAAGCTACGCCGACTTAGGCCCTGTTGGACGACGCTGATTGCGGACGGGATATGCAGACGTTTTCGGCCACGCCGAAGGACATCGAACACCGCTGGTACGTCGTGGACGCCGCCGGGGTGCCGCTGGGCCGCCTCGCCTCGCGCGTCGCGCAGGTGATCCGCGGCAAGCACAAGCCCACCTACAGCCCCCACCTGGACACCGGGGACGGCGTGATCGTCGTCAACGCGGCGAAGGTGAAGCTGACGGGCCGGAAGCTCGAGCAGAAGGGGTACTTCTCGCATAGCGGGTACATGGGCCACGACCGGATCACCCCGGTCCGTAAGGTGCTGGCGGGGAAGCCGGAGCGGGTGGTGGAGCGCGCCGTCTTCGGGATGCTCCCCAAGACGTCGCTCGCCAAGCAGGTGCTGCGCCACAAGTTGCGCGTCTACGCCGGCGCCGAGCACCCGCACCAGGCGCAGCAGCCCGCGCCCCTCACCATCGGCGCGCCGAAGGCGAAGAGGTCCACGTGATGCCCGATGTCCCGATGAAGTTCCACGCGGTCGGCCGCCGCAAGACCAGCGTCGCCCGCGTGTATTTGCGGCCCGGTTCCGGGAAGTGGGAGGTCAACGGCCGGACGCTGGGCGACTACTTCCCGCGCTCGTCGCTGGTGCTGCTGATCCAGCAGCCGTTCACGGTGACGGACACGCTGGGCGCCTTCGACGTGAAGGCGACGGTGGACGGCGGCGGCGTGACCGGCCAGGCCGGGGCGCTGCGGCTGGGCATCGCGCGGGCGCTGGTGCAGGTGGATGAGCAGCACCGCCGGAAGCTGCGCGAGCATGGCCTGCTGACGCGCGATGCCCGCGCGGTCGAGCGGAAGAAGCCCGGTCGGCCCGGCGCGCGGAAGCGGTTCCAGTTCAGCAAGCGGTAGTCGCGGTCCATCACTCACACCGCGGGATGCCGCCCGGGGTGTCCGGCGACGGATGCGGGCGGCAGACGAACGCGGTGGACGCACAACCCCAGGGAGTACACGCGCAGCATGGCCTTGCCCGAGATCCAGTCCCTGCTCGAAGCCGGGGTCCACTTCGGCCACCAGACGCGCCGGTGGAACCCCAAGATGCGCCGGTTCATCTTCGCCGAGCGCAACGGCATCTACATCATCGACCTCGAGAAGACGCTCAAGCAGCTGAGCGTGGCGCAGGAGCTGATGCGCGAGGTGGTGTCCCGGGGCGACAACGTCCTGTTCGTCTGCACCAAGAAGCAGCTGAAGGGGATCATCCAGGCCGAGGCCGAGCGGTGCGGGGCCTTCCACGTCATCGAGCGGTGGCTGGGCGGCACGCTGACCAACTTCGCGACCATCAAGCGGCAGATCCGGCGGCTCAAGGAGCTGGAGCAGGGGCAGGAGGAGGGGACGTTCGAGTTCTTCACCAAGAAGGAGCAGCTCCTGCTCGACCGGGAACGGGTTAAGCTGGAGCGGAACCTGGCGGGCGTGAAGCACATGAGCCGGCTGCCGGGCGCGCTGTTCGTGGTGGACGCCAAGAAGGAGCGGATCGCGGTCGCCGAAGCGAACAAGCTCGGCATCCCGATCGTGGCGATCGTGGACACGAACGCTGACCCCGACCTCATCACCGTGCCGATCGCCGGGAACGACGACGCGATCCGGTCGGTCTCGCTGATCACGGCCGCCCTGGCCGACGCCATCGCCGAGGCGCGGGCGCTGCGGCCGCAGCGGGAGGAGGTCGAGGAGCAGGACTTCGCCACCTACTCGACGGACGGCGGTCCGGTCGAGGGCGGGGCGGACAGCGACGCCGAGAAGCGGCGCCGCCGGCCGCGGCGCAAGCGGCGGCCCAAGCCGGAGGCGATCGTCGCCCGGCTGAAGGAGCACGAGGGCGGCGAGAAGTCGGAAGGCGCCGAGGACGCGGCGCAGTAGCCCGGAGCCGCACGGGGGACCGCGAAGCCGCCGCCGCAGCCCGACCGGGCGGGCGGCGGTTTCCACAGGGCGCGGCGCGAGCCGCGGCGAACGGAACATTCGAGGGGCATGTGACGCAGGGAACGATCACCGCGAAGCAGGTCGCCGAGCTCCGGGCACGAACCGGCGCCGGCATGATGGACTGCAAGAAGGCCCTGGAGGAGACCGGCGGCGACACGGAGAAGGCCACCGAGTGGCTCCGCAGCCGCGGCATCGCGAAGGCGGCGAGGCGCGCGGACCGGGAGGCGAAGGAGGGCCGCGTCGAGGTCTACCACCACCACAACGGCAAGCTCGCCGTCCTGGTGGAGGTGAACTGCGAGACGGACTTCGTCGCGCGCACCGAGGACTTCGTCACGTTGTGCCGCGACCTGGCCATGCACATCGCCTCGGCGGCCCCGCTGGCGGTGAGCGCCGATCAGCTGCCGGCCGAGGTGGTGGAGCGCGAGCGGCGGATCTACGAGGAGCAGGTCGCGGCCGAGGGAAAGCCCGAGGCCGTGCGCGCGAAGATCGTCGAGGGGAAGCTCAGGAAGTTCTTCGCCGAGGCGTGCCTGCTCGACCAGCCGTTCGTGAAGGACGACCAGCAGACCGTCGGCGACCTGGTCAAGTCCGTGAGCGGCAAGACCGGCGAGAACGTGCAGGTCCGCCGGTTCGTGCGCTTCCAGCTCGGCGAGGCGGTGTGACGCTCGTCTACCGGCGGGCGCTGCTGAAGCTCTCCGGCGAGGCGCTGGCGGGCGAGCGTGGCTTCGGCCTCGACTTCGGCGTCATCGCGCGGCTCGCCGCGGAGGTCAAGGAGGTGCGCGCGCTCGGCGCCGACCTCGGCCTCGTCATCGGCGGCGGCAACATCGTCCGCGGCACCCACGCCAGCCGGGAGGGGATGGACCGCGTCTCGGCCGACTACATGGGCATGCTCGCGACCGTGATCAACGCCCTGGCGGTGCAGGACATCCTGGAGCGCCAGGGCGTGGACACGCGCGTGATGACTGCGATCCGCATGGAGGCGCTCGCCGAGCCGTACATCCGGCGTCGCGCGGTGCGGCACCTGGAGAAGGGCCGCGTCGTCATCTTCGCGGGCGGCACCGGGAACCCGTACTTCTCCACCGACACGGCGGCGGTGCTCCGGGCCCTCGAGATCGAGGCGTCGATCATCCTCAAGGCCACCAACGTGGACGGCGTGTACACCGCCGACCCGAGCCGCGACGCCGGTGCGACGTTCATCCCGGAGGTCGGCTTCCAGGACGCGATCGTCCGGGGCCTCGGGGTCATGGACGCGAACGCGTTCGCGCTCTGCAAGGACAACGGCCTCCCCATCCAGGTGTTCAACATCAACCAGACCGGCGCCATCGCCCGGGTCCTCCAGGGCGAGCGCGTCGGCACCCTCGTGCGATGACCGCGCATCCGCTCGCAGAGATCGTCCGGGCCGCGAAGGCCGGGATGGACGCCGCGATGGAGCACACGCGGCGCGAGTTCGCCTCCATCCGGACCGGCAAGGCCACCACGACCCTCCTCGACATCGTCAGGGTCGAGGCGTACGGGAACCCGATGCCCCTCAACCAGGTGGCGTCCGTCGCAGCGCCCGAGGTGCGCCTCCTGGTCGTGACGCCGTGGGACAAGTCCCTGGCCCCGGTCATCGAGAAGGCCATCCGCGACTCCGACCTCGGGCTCAATCCGGCCTCGCAGGGCGGCGTCATCCGCGTGCCGATCCCCCCGCTCAACGAGGAGCGCCGGCGCGACCTCGTGAAGGTCGTGCACAAGCTGGCGGAGGAGGGCCGCGTGGCGGTACGCCACCACCGCCACGAGGCGCTGGCGCAGCTCAAGAAGCTGGAGCATGTCTCCGAGGACGACCGCAAGCACGCCGAGAAGGACGTCCAGAAGATCACGGACGAGCACATCCGCCACCTCGACGAACTGGTGAAGGCCAAGGAAGCGGAGATCATGGAGGTGTGAGCACCGACGCGCTCCTCGACCAGGTCCGCGCGGGAGGCGTCGTCCCGCGGCACGTCGCCGTCATCATGGACGGCAACGGGCGCTGGGCGCAGGAGCGCCACCTGCCGCGCACGCTGGGGCATCGCGAGGGCATGAAGGCGGTGCGGCGGACGGTCGAGGGGGCGATCGAGGCCGGGATCGAGGTCCTCACGCTGTACGCCTTCTCCGAGGAGAACTGGAACCGCCCGCCGACGGAGATCGGCGCGCTCATGGGCCTGCTCGAGGAGTACATCGAGCGCGAAACCGCCGAGCTGCGCGCCAACGGCGTCGAGGTCCACGTCATCGGCGACCTGGCGCGGCTCCCCCAGGCCAAGCGCGAGGCGGTGGACCGCCTCGTGGCGGGCACGCGCGGGGGGACGCGCCTGGTGCTCAACCTCGCCATCTCCTACTCCAGCCGGGCTGAACTGGCGCGCGCCGCCCGCCGGCTGGCCGAGGACGTGCGGCACGGACGGCTCGCGCTGGAGGACGTGGACGAGGAGGCGCTGGCGCAGCGGCTCTACACGGCGGGGCTCCCCGACCCGGACCTGCTGGTGCGCACCTCCGGCGAGCGGCGCATCTCGAACTTCCTCCTCTGGCAGCTCGCCTACACGGAACTGTACATCACCCCGGTGCTGTGGCCGGACTTCGGCAAGCAGGACCTCTTCGAGGCGATCCTCGACTTCCAGAAACGCGAGCGCCGGTTCGGGCGCGTTCGCGCCTGAGGCACCCCGTGTCCGGCAACATGGTCCGCCGCGTCGCCTTCGCGGCTGTCGCGATCCCCGCCGTGGCGGCGCTCGCCTGGGTGGGCGGATGGCCCTTCGCCGCGCTGCTGGGGGTCGCCGGCGTGCTGGGCTCGCGCGAGGTCTTCGGCTTCGCCCGCGCGCAGGGGATCGAGCCCCTGACGCCGCTCGGCTACGCCGGCGCCGCGCTCATCCCCCTGGCCGTGGCCTGGCCGCTCCTGGCGCCGAGCCGCGCGGCGTTCCTGGTCCGGGAGGGCACGCTCCCAGCGGCCTGGGTGCTGGCGGTGTTCGTCGCGGTCCTGGCCCGGCGCGGCCCGTCGGGCCGGCCGCTCGCCGCCATCGCGGTGACAGTCCTCGGCCCCCTGTACGCTAGCTGGCTCCTCTCCTTCGCCCTGGTGCTGCGCCACCCGGTGCCGGGCGTGCCGGTGAACGACACGGCGGCCGGCATGACGCTCCTCTTCTTCCCGCTCGCGGGCACGTGGCTGGGCGACACCGCGGCGATGTTCGCCGGAAAGGCGATCGGCGGGCCGAAGCTCGCGCCCGTGGTCTCGCCCGGGAAGACGTGGGCAGGCGCCGTGGCCGGGTTCGTCACGACGCTCGCCGCGTCGGTGATCTACGCGGCCGTCGTCTTCCCCCGCGTGGGGCTCGGCGTCGGCGTGCACGAGGTGCTGCTGCTCGGTGCAGCCGTGAGCGCGGCGGGGCAGGTGGGGGACGCCGCCGAGTCGGTCCTCAAGCGGGAGGCCGGGGTCAAGGACTCGTCGGCGCTCATCCCCGGGCACGGCGGCGTGCTCGACCGGCTCGACGCG
>CAYLJK010000108.1:0-7791 GCA_964383975.1 uncultured Gemmatimonadales bacterium
GCGAGGAACTCCGGCAGGTGGTCGAACTGCCGGTCGGCGAGGACGACGCGCTCGACCTCGGGCTGGAGCAGCAGGTCGAGGGCGCAGGCGGAACCCTGCTTCCCGGCGCCGATGACGAGGAACCGCATGGTAGGGACCCGGGTTGGAGTCGGAACGTCGCGGGACCCGGCCCGCGCGAGCGCCGAAAACTAACCCGCCCCCTGGAGGGGGCGGCAGACGGACCCGGTGCGCGTTCGACGGCCCGCCTACCCGGCGTACACCCCGGCAAGCGCCGACTCCCCGGGCGGGACGGCCGCCTCGCGGCTGCGCAGCGCCTCGGCCTCCGCCGCGAGCACCTCGGCCTCGATTTCCGTCTCCACCTCGGCGAGCCGCGCGGCCGCGACCCCCAACGCCTTCAGGTGCTCCTCGTAGAGACCGATCGGGTCCTTCCGGCCCCACTCGGCGAACCACTCCGCCGGGAACGTCGCGCGCGCTTCGCGCTCATCGTGCGTGGCGTGCCCGCCCATGCGGAAGGTCGTGGCGATGAGCATCGCCGGCCCGTCGCCGCGCCGGCACCGGGCGACCGCCAGCGACGCGGCGGCCCACGCATCCAGGACGTTGTTGCCGTCGAAGGAGGCGCCCCACATCCCGTACGACGCCGGCAGCTCGCGGAAGTCGCCGGGGAGGTGGTGCTGCTGCACGCGGGTGCCCAGCGCCACCTGGTTGTTCTGCACGATGAAGACGGCCGGGACGCGCTGCACGGCGGCGAAGTTGAACCCCTCGTGCGCCGCGCCCGCCTTCGTGGAGCCGTCCCCCACCCAGGTGAGCGCCACCGCGTCGCCGCCCCGGAGCCTGGTGGCGAGCGCGATGCCGGCCACGACCGGCACCATGTCCCCGACGTGCGAGATCGGCTGAAGCACGTTCCAGCGCATCGCGCCGTGGTGCAGGTCGCGCCCGCGGCTCGGGCTGTCGGCGGTGGCGAGGTAGCTGCGGAAGCTGTCGGCGACCGGCATCCCCATCTCGGCGCAGGCGCCGGCGTTGCGGATCATCGGCGCGACGACGTCCCCCGCCGGGTCCAGCGCGTGCACGGGGCCGACGGTCGCCGCCTCCTCGCCGGTGCCGAGCCACGCCTTGGAGATGACGCCGGTACGCACCCAGCGCGCCAGCGTGATGTCGTGAAGGCGCGTCCGGAGCAGGCCGGCGTAGAGCCGCAGCAGCGCGGCCTCGTCGAGCGCCGCCACCAGCGCGGCGCGCTCGGGGTCGCGGCGCACGGTCTCCCCGAACGCCGCGACGAGCGCCGGATCCGGCGCCCACGCGACGTACTCGGGGGGATCGTAGGCCGGGTGCCGCTTCAGAAGAGCTTGCCCTTGATCTTGCTCATCAGCCCGCCGCCGGCCGCGCCGCCGAAGGCCGCCTTCTCCAACGCCTCGCCCAGCTCCCGCGCGTTCTGGTAGCGTGCCGCCGGCTCCGCCTCGATCGCCTTCATCAGCGCCTTTTCGAACTCCGGCGAGAAGCTGAGGTCCGGCCGCGCGCGGCGCAGCGGGATCGGCTCGCCGCGCAGCCGCGCGATCATGAGGTCCTGGGCGCTCTTCCCCTGGAACGGCAGCTGCGCCGTGAACATCTCGTACGCCACGAGCCCGAGGGCGTAGATGTCCGAACGGCCGTCGAGCGGCCGGCCGCGGATCTGCTCCGGGCTCATGAACTCCGGGGTCCCGAGGATGATGCCGGTCGCGGTGAGCTTCGCCATCCCCGGCTCGGCGCGCCGCTCCTTGGCGAGGCCGAAGTCCGTGACCATCGCCGTCCGGCCCTCGTCCACGAGGAAGATGTTCTCCGGCTTGAGGTCGCGGTGCACGATGGACTGCTCGTGCGCGAAGGCGAGCGCGTCGCACACCTGCTTCATGAGCGGCACGCCGACCTCGACCGGGATCGGCCCCTCGCGCACCTCCTTGTCGCTGAGCAGCTCGCCCTTGAGCAGCGGCATCACCAGGTAGATGAGGCCCTCGGGCGTCTCGCCGAGCCGGAGGATGCGGCAGATGTTGGGGTGGTCGAGCCGCATCGCGAGCCCCGCCTCGCGCCGCAGCCGCTCGGCGGCCGTCTTGTCCTGCGCGAGCTTGGGAGTCATGATCTTGACCGCCACGCTCTGCCCGGTGGAGATGTCCTTGGCCTCGTACACGAACGACATCCCCCCCTCGCCCAGCTTGCGCACGACCTGGTAGCGCTGGTCGAGCATCTGGTTGCGCAGGGTCTTGGCCGGATCGCTCGCCGACGGCGGTGGCTTGACCGCCAGGCGCACCTGCGTCGTGGAGGCGCCGGTGCCGCCGCCCGCGCCGGCCGCCGCGGGCGGCGCCTCGAGCTTCGCCACCAGGGGCGTGCCGTCCCGCGGGCAGAACTTGGCCTCCCCCTCGTACACGGACCCGCAGCGCGGGCACTTCTTCTGGCTCACAGGCGCACCAGGTTGCGGCCGTCGGCCTTGGCGCGGTACAGCGCCGCGTCGGCGATGGCCAAGAAGGTGTCCGGCGTGGTGACCCGCTGGTCGGGGAACGACGCCACGCCGATGCTCACGGTCACGTGCAGGGTCTGGTCCTCGTCGCCGAAGAGCTGCTGCCCGATGCGCTGCCGCATGCGCTCGGCGAAGACGAGGGCCCCGTGCGTCCCGGTCTCCGGGAGGACGATGACGAACTCCTCCCCGCCGTAGCGGGCCACGGTGTCCACCGACCGCACCTCGCGGCGCAACAGGTCGCCGAGCTGGCGCAGCACCATGTCGCCCACGAGGTGGCCCCGCGTGTCGTTGATCTGCTTGAAGTGGTCGAGGTCCACCATGAGGATCGTGAGGACGAGGCTGTAGCGCCGCGCGCGGTCCAACTCGCGGTCCAGCGCCTCGCCGAGCGCCCGGCGGTTGAGGCATCCGGTCAGCGGGTCGGTGCTCGCCAGCTGCTCCAGCCGCTCGCGGTCGGAGACCACGGTCGCGAAGTCGTGCGCCTTCTCCAGCGCGGCGACGGCCGCACGGATCACCGAGTCGGCGAAATCGGCGTCCTCGCGCGTCAGCGGCCGCTCCCCCTGCACCGTCCGCAGGTACAGCACGCCCGTCTGGTCCTCGCGCATGCGGAACGGCAGCGCCAGCACAGAACGGGTGGGAACCGCCACGCCGTCCCTCGCCCACGCCTCGCGCACCTTCTCGAAGAGCGGGTCGGTGAGCACGTCCTCGACGATCACCATCCGCTCGGTCTCCAGCGCCTAGGTGATCTCGGGGTAGCGCGACAGCTCGATCCGCAGGCTGCGCAGCATCGGGTTCTCGAACGCCGCCATCACGCTGCCGTGGGCGTCTCCCGGCCGCGCCAGCACGATCGAGCACTTCGAGATGCCGAGGGCGCGCGCGACCCGGCGGGCCAGGATGTGGTAGATCTCGTCGGGCTTGAGGGAGTCCGTGACCTCGTGGAGGATGTCCACGATGGACGAGCTCTGCCGCAGGTCCTCCGAGACCGCGTGGAGGTTGGCCTTGATGGCCGTGACCTCGCGCCCGCGCCGCAGGTGCGCGTCCACGCGCGCCAGCAGCTCCTTCATCCGGAACGGCTTGGGGATGAAGTCGTTGGCGCCGATCTCCAGCGACTTCACCGTGCCGTCCTCGGGCGGCATCGAGGAGACCATCAGCACCGGCAGGTCGTGCCACCCCGGCTCCTGGCGGATGCGCCGCAGCAGCTGGAGACCGTCCACCTTCGGCATCATGATGTCGAGGAGGACCAAGTCCGGCCGCTCTTCCTGGAGCCGCTCGAGCAGCTGTTCCGCGTCCCCCACCGCCACCACCTGGTAGCCGTGCTCGCGCAGGATCCAGCTGAGCGTGCTGACCAGCGCGGCGTCGTCGTCCGCGACCAGGACCTTCGCGCCCACCGGGAGGCTCGCGGCGCTCACGCCCCGCTCCCGAGCAGCTCGACCAGCCCCGGCCACTCGACGTTCCCGCCGCTCAGCACCGCCACCACCGGGCCTGCCAGCTCCCCGGCCGCGCGGCCGCGCAGCCAGGCGACCGTCGCCGCGCCCGAGGGCTCCACCACGAGCTTCACGTGGTCGAGGAGGAAGCGCACCGCCTCCCGCATCGCGTCGTCGCTGACGGTCTCCGCGCGGTCCACGTAGCGCGAGAGGTGCGCCCAGTTCAGCGCCCCGACGCTCAGCGTGATGAGTCCGTCGGCGATGCTCGCCGTGCGCTCGAGCTGCACCCGCCGCCCCGCGGCGACCGACGCCCTCAGCTTCGCCGCCCCCTCGGGCTCCACCGTGACGACCCGTGCCTCCGGCACCAGCGCCTTGACCGCCGTCGCGACGCCCGCCGCGAGGCCGCCGCCGCCCGTCGGCACGACGACCGTACCGACCGCGGGGCAGTCCTCGGCGATCTCCAGCCCCACCGTCCCCTGGCCCGCGATGATCGCGGGGTGGTCGAACGGCGGCACCACCGCGAGGCCCTCGCGCGCGGCCAGCTCCATCGCCTTCTCGAAGCGGTCCTTCGAGGTGCGGCCGGCCAGCACCACCGCTCCGCCCAGTCGCTCCACGCCGGCGCGCTTGGCCGCCGTCACGGTCTCGGGCATCACGATGACCGCGCGCACGCCGAAGTGCCGCGCCGCGTACGCCACCGCCTGCCCGTGGTTCCCCGACGAGTAGGTGATGACGCCGCGCGCTCCCTCGGCGACGAGCTGGCTCACCAGGTTGTAGGCGCCCCGCAGCTTGAACGCGCCGACGCGCTGGAGCGATTCGGGCTTGAGGAAGACCGGGACGCCGAGCCGCTCGGCGAGGTCGTCCCCGGGGAGCAGCGGCGTCCGCACGGCCACCGGCGCGACGGTCCGGGCCGCGGCCCGGATCGCCTCGAGGGTCACCAGTTCGGTCGGTGCTGCCGTCGCCGTCAGAGGCCCGGTCCCGTGATGGGGAGGAACCGCCAAACTACGCCCCTCGGAGGGGCGCGGCAAGATGTTGTGTCGCTAGGGCTTGCGTGACCGCCGCGCGAGCAGCCAGTGGGTGGCGGCGAGGTCCACGACCATGATGCCGAAGAGGATGAGCGCGCCGCGGTCGCCGATCACGCCATACCAGCGCAGCGCACCCACCAGGATGGAGTAGGCGAGGACGCCGGCGAGGGTGAGCGGCCGGTTGAGCACGGGGGAAAATACCGGAGCGGGCTACCCCTGGACCTCGGCCGCTTCGACCTCGGCCCCCTCCTCCTCCTCGGCGAAGACGCGCGCCACGTCAATGACCGTGTCCCCTTCGTCGAGGTTGATGATCTTGACCCCCTGCGTGTTGCGCCCGATGACCCGGATGTCGTCCACCGGCAGCCGGATGATGACGCCGTGCCGGGTGATGACCATCAGCTCGTCGCCGGGGATGACCTCCTTCAGCGCCACGCAGTCGCCGGTCTTCTCGGTGCGCTTCAAGGTGATGATCCCCTTGCCGCCGCGGTGCTGGACGCGGTACTCGCCCAGCTCGGAGCGCTTGCCGAGTCCCTTCTCCGTCACCGTGAGGAGCGTGGCCTCGCGGCGCACCACCACCATCCCGATGACCGCATCGCCCCGGTCCAGCGCGATCCCCTTCACACCCGTCGTGTCGCGGCCCATCTCGCGCACGTCCTTCTCGTGGAACCGGATGGACATGCCGTAGCTGGTGGCGAGCACGATGTCGTTCGAGCCGTCGCTGACCTGGACGTCGATCAGCTCGTCCCCGTCCTCGATGTTCACCGCGATGATGCCCGTCGAGCGCACGTTCCCGTAGGCCGAGAGGCGGGTCTTCTTCACCGTGCCGTTGCGCGTGGCGAAGATGAGGTACTGGTCCTCGCTGAACTCGCGCACGTTCACCAGCGCCGCGATCCGCTCGTCGGGGCGGATGGCGATGCAGTTGACGATCGGCTTCCCCTTCGCCGCGCGGCCCATCTGCGGGATGTCGTACACCTTGAGCCAGTACACCTGGCCCTTGTCGGTGAAGAACATCACGTAGTCGTGCGTGGACGCGATGAAGAGGTGCTCGACCCAGTCCTCCTCCTTCGTGCCCATGCCGTTGAGCCCGCGCCCGCCGCGCCGCTGCCGGCGGTAGGTGCTCACGGCGATGCGCTTGATGTAACCGGCGTGGGAGACGGTGACGACCATGTCCTCGTCGGCGATGAGGTCCTCGACCGAGAACTCGCCCTCGTCCGCCACGATCTCGGTGCGGCGCTCGTCGCCGAACTCCTTCGCGAGGCCCTCGATCTCCTTCTTGAGGATGGCCATCCGCTTGGGCCTCGAGGCCAGGATGGACTGGAGCTCGGTGATGAGGGCGCGCACCTCGGCCAGCTCCGCCTCGAGCTTCTCGATCTCGAGGCCGGTGAGCTTGGCGAGCCGCATGTCGAGGATGGCCTTCGACTGCCGCTCGGTGAGCTTGAAGCGCTGGCGCAGCTTCGCGTCCGCGTCCTCGACCGTCTTGGCGCCGCGGATGATCCTGATGACCGCGTCGATGTTGTCCACGGCGATCTTGAGGCCCTCGAGGATGTGGGCCCGGGCCTCGGCCTGCTCCAGGTCGAACTGCGTGCGGCGGGTGATGACCTCGTGGCGGTGGTCCACGAACCGCTGGAGCAGCTCCTGGAGATGCATCTCCTTCGGGCGCCCGTCGGCGAGGGCGAGCATGATGGCGCCGAAGGTGGTCTGCATCTGGGTGTGCTTGAACAGGTTGTTCAGCACCACCATCGGGACGGCGTCGCGCTTCAGCTCGATGACGACGCGCATCCCGTCGCGGTCCGACTCGTCGCGCAGGTCGCTGATGCCCTCGATCTTCTTCTCGCGCACCAGCTCGGCGATCTGCTCGACGAGCCGCGCCTTGTTGACCATATAGGGGATCTCGGTCACGACGATCTGCGACCGGCCGCTCGACTCCTTCTCCTCGACCTGGGCGCGGGCGCGGATCACCAGCCGGCCGCGGCCCGTCTCGTACATCTCGCGGATGCCGGCCTTCCCGTAAATGATCCCGCCGGTCGGGAAGTCCGGGCCGGTGATGTACTTCGCCAGGTCCTTCGGCGTCGCCTCGGGGTGGTCCACCAGGTGGACGATCGCCTTCGCCACCTCGCGCAGGTTGTGCGGCGGGATGTTGGTCGCCATCCCGACCGCGATCCCCGCCGAGCCGTTGACCAGGAGGTTGGGGAGGAGCGACGGCAGCACCGTCGGCTCCTCCAGCCGGTCGTCGAAGTTCGGGGTGAAGGCGACGGTGTTCTTGTCTATGTCCTGGAGCATCGCGAGCGCGATGCGCGTCAGGCGCGCCTCGGTGTAGCGGTACGCCGCCGCCGAGTCGCCGTCCACCGAGCCGAAGTTCCCCTGCCCGTCCACCAGCGGATAACGCAGCGAGAAGTCCTGCACCATGCGCACGAGGGCGTCATACACGGCCGTGTCGCCGTGCGGGTGGTACTTGCCGAGCACGTCGCCGACGACCGTCGCGGACTTCTTGTACGGCCGGCCGGGGACGAGCCCCAACTCGTTCATCGCGTACAGGATCCGGCGGTGCACCGGCTTCAGTCCGTCACGCACGTCCGGCAGGGCTCGCGCGACGATGACGCTCATCGAGTAGTCGATGAACGACTCGCGCATTTCGTCTTCGATCAGGCGGGGGAGGATGCGTTCGCGCTGAGTCGGAGCGGTCACTCGAATGACACCAGGTGGAGGACTTATAAATCTATGCGAACGTGCAGGTTACGTCAACGCGAATCGCAGTTAGATGTAAGGAAACTGTACTGATGCTGACACGATGATGTCCAAGGCGGTCGCCGAGCGAGCATCCTCCGGGGCCAGCATGGTACGCCGGGAAGTTGGCGGCAAGAGCACGAAA
>CAYLJK010000109.1:0-7717 GCA_964383975.1 uncultured Gemmatimonadales bacterium
ACGAGGAGCGCGGCGCCGGCGGTGGCGACGCCCCAGCGCCCGCGCATCCACCAGCCCACCGGCAGGGCCAGGAGGGCGAGCCACACCGCGCCCAGCGCGGCGCGCCAGGGCCCCGACCATTCAGCGACGAAGCCGAGCCATCCCCATCCCGCGGCCGCTGGGAACCGCAGGCCGCAGCGTTCACGCTCGCCCAAACGCAGGCAGTGCCCCCTCACGCCCGAGCGCACCGCGAGGCGCAGCGTGTCCCCCGCGCGCACGCCCCGCATCGCGTCGGGCCAGCGCAGGTCGAGGGTCGTGAGCCGGGCGGCGACGGCGCGGTTGCGCAGCTTCAGCACCAAGTCCTCCCGCTGCACGCCCACCAGGAACAGCTCCAGCCGTCGGTGGTCGAAGACGCTGAAGATGGGCGCGATCCGGCCGGTCGGCGGCCCCGCGATGAACGTCACGTCCACCGGCTCGCCGGCGAGCAGATCCTCACGCGCCTGTTCGGAGTCCTCCAGGCGCCACGAGGGCGCGCGCTGGTCGCCGATCCGCGCGGCGAGCACGCGGCCGCGGTACCAGTCGTACATCCCCAGGTTCGCCGTCCACTGGCCGTAGTACCGCGTGCGCGGGAGCGACGGCCGGGCCAGCCAGCCGCTCGCCGCCAGGACGACGGCCAGGTTGAGGACGGCGGCCACACCGAGCCGGTGCGAGCGGCGCTCGGTCGGCAGGAGCCACCACCGCCAGCCGCGCGCCAGCACGACGCCGAGCGCCGCGCCGGCGCTGTTGAAGAGCACGTCGCTCGGCGTGGCGTGGCGCCCGGGGATGATCCACAGCTGCGTGGTCTCGACGAGCAGCGCCACCGCCGGCGCGGTCAGCCATCGGCGCCACGCGCTCACGCGCGAGAACCCCAGCGCGACGCCCAGCGGGAGGAAGAGCCAGACGTTGTTGATGGCGTCGGCGAGACCGAACTCGCCGCACAGCACGCACCATTCGATCGTGCCGGAGTCCGGCGCGCCGGGGTAGGGGTACAGCGTCGCGACGAGGATGCCGGCCAGCGCGGCCAGGCGGAACAGGGCGAGGCGCAACTCAGGCCTCGAGGTCCGCGAACTCCGGATGGCGCTGCATCCAGCCGGCCACGTACCAGCAGGTCGGAACCACGCGCCAGCCCCGTTCCCGCGCCTCCTCCAGCGCCGCGCGCAGCAGCGCGCTCGCGACGCCGCGACCGCGCAGCGCCGGCGCCACCCAGGTGTGGTGGATCTCGATGCGGGCCTCCCCGAGCGGCGCGTACTCCACCAGGCACTCGTGCCCCTCCACCTCCGCCACCCACCGGCGCCGCTCGGCGTCGTGCACCACGGTCACCGTCATGCCGCGAATGTAGCGCGACGCCAGGCGGTCCGCCTCGACAGGCGCCCCCGCCCACGCGAGCTTCCCTGCTGCGCACCCGCCGCACCACAGGCCCGGATCGAGGGACCGCATGGCCGCTGAGCCGCGCATCGCCGCCATCGTACCGCTTCGCGACAAGCGCGCCTTCCTGGAGGCGTCCCTCGGCTCCATCCTCGCCGCGGCGGCGCGGCACGGGGCGGTCGAGATCCTGGTCGTGGACAACGGCTCCGTGGACGGCTCCCTCGACGCCGCACAACGGATGCTCGGCGGCCGCGGCCGCGTGGAGTCCGCGCCCGGCGTCCGCGTCGGGGCCGTGCGCAACCTCGGCGCGCGGCGCACGACCGCGCCGCTCCTCAGCTTCATTGACGCGGACTGCGTCGTCCCGGAGGACTACTTCGTCGCCGTGGAGCATCTGCTCAGCGACGGGAGCTGCGAGGGCGCCGGCTGCTGGGTGGACCTGCCGGCGGACGGGCCCTGGGTCGAGCGCGTCTGGCACCAGCTGCACTACCGGGAGCGGGAGGGGCGCTGCCCGTACCTCAACACGGCCTCCTTCGCGGTGCGGCGCCAGGCGTTCGACGCGGTCGGCGGCTTCGACGAGTCGCTGGAGAGCGGCGAGGACGCGGCGATCGGGATGCGGCTCAACGACGCCGGCTTCCGGCTCTTCGAGTCGCGCCGGCTCCGCGTGCTGCACCTCGACAACCCGCGGACGCTGCGCGCCTTCTACCGCAAGGAGGTCTGGCGGGCGCTCGGCATGTTCGCGACCGTGCGCCGCACGTCGCTGGACCGGCCCACCGCGATGACGTTCCTCCACGGCGCGCTGCTGATCGCGGCGGTCGCCATCGTGGTCGCCGCGCCGCTCGGCTGGAGCGGCCGCGTCGCCCTCGCGGCGGCGGCGCTCGTCGCCGTCCCCGCCGTCACCGTCAGCTACCGCATGGCTGCCGGCCGGCGCCTGACGGCGCTGCTCCCTGCGGTCGTGCTCTACTGGGTGTACTACGCGGCGAGGCTCACGGCGCTGGCACGGCTGACCTGGCGCGCTCTGGCGCGGCGGCGCGGGGCCCGGGCCGGCGGCAGGGCGGAAGGGTGAGACGCGGCCGGCGGGCAGCGGGACATCGCCCGCCACCCGCCGCCCTGCGACCGCCCCCGAGGCGAGACCGCTACGGCTTCACCGAGAACTGGATCATCACCGAGTGCTCGCTCAGCTCGCTCTCCACGTACGAGTTCGGGATCGGACCGGCGCCGCCCAAGATCGGCCCCCGGATGCTGTTCTTCAGGGCCGTGTAGAAGGCCAGGTCCACCGCGAGCCGCGGCGTCAGCTGGAAGCCGAGGCCGGCGGTCAGGTGATGCTGCACGACGCCCGGGGCCGGCACGTTCATCATGCTCAGCGCGTCGGGGATCGGGTTGTCGCTGTAGTTGTAGCCGGCCCGCAGGCTGAGGCGCGGGCTCACCGCGTACTCGGCGCCGAGCGCCGCGACCAGGATGTTCTCCCAGCCGAAGCCCGCGACCGACCCGTCGGCGTTGAACCCCGACTTCGCGAACCCCTCGGTGCTCTCGTAGGCGATGTACCGCACGTCGGCCGCGAGCTGGAGCGCGTCCGTCGGCCGGAAGCCGACGCCCGCCGCGTAGACCGCCGGCACGTCGAGCCGGAAGCGGATGGTGCGCGGGAAGCCGTACTGCCCGCCCGGGTTCGCGTTCGTGACGTTCCACTCGAAATCGCCGAACCACTGCGGGCTCGCGTACGACGCGCCGACGCTCAACGCGTCGTTCACCCGGTAGAGCACGCCCACCTGGAAACCGAACCCGAAGGCGCCGTCCACGTTCGAGGCGTTCGGATAGTACTGCCCGTCGGGCGCGGCGAACGGCGCCGGCCGCACGCCGAGGGTCGCCTGGTCCACGTTCAGCGCGGCGCCGATCGAGAGCCGGTCGCTCACGCGGTAGGCCGCGGCCGGCGTGATCTTCAGCAGGCCGTAGGTGCTGTACACCGCCCCGAAGCCGTTGGGCTGCGGCGCGAGGATCGGGTTGGTGAGCGAGGCGGGGTAGTCCACCCCGAAGCCGCCGATCCCCAGCCCGCCCAGCCCGACCGTCAGCTTGTCCGACAGCTGGAGCGAGAGGCCCATCGCGGGCACGGGCGTGAACTCGCTCACGCTCTCGGTGGAGCCGGCGCCGAGGCCCTGCACGCCGCTGCTCACGGTCCGGCTCGGCTTGAACAGCTCGAAACCGAACTCCATCCGCACGCCCTCGAAGGCGGTGAGGCCGGCGGGGTTCAGGTAGAAGGCGCCGAGCAGGCTACGCGGCGCCGCGACGCCCGCCCCGCCCATCGCGGAGTTGATGGCGCCCACGCCGTGCAGGAAGTGGCCGTCGGTCGCGGACGCCGGCGCCGCGGCGGCCAGCGCGAGCGCGACGAGGCTCGAACATCTTGATATGCGCATAACCAAATATCCTCCGTATGGCACTCCATGTGCCGCGCGGAGGATAGCGGGGTCGTCGTGAAGGGACCGTGAAGGCGGCGCGAAGGAGCGCTCAGGGGCCGGCGAGCTCGCGGCGCAGCGCGGCGAGCACCTCCTCGCTCACCGCGAACGCCTCGGCGAAGCTCCCGCTCCGCCCCGCCGCGCGCAGCCACGCCGTCTCGTAGGCCGGGACCTCCTCCGGCGCGAGGCGCTCGAGGAGGAGCGCGCCGCAGCGGACGGCGGCGCGTCCGCTCTCCCGCTCGCCCGTTTCGCGATCCCCCGTAACCCGGGCGCGCAGCGCCTGGCGCACGGCCGGGTAGCACAGCTCGCGCACCACGCGCCAGGCCGCGTCCGCGCCGCCCGCCGCCGTGCCGACCGCCACGACGTTGTCGTCGCGCACCGCGGGCAGCCCCTCGAAGAACCGGCCGTCGGCGCCGAGCGCCGGCACCAGGAGGATCCGGCCGCCATCCAGCCGGCGCGCGCGCAGGTAGGGCCGGAGCTGCGGCTCGAGCCGCCGCCACGTGGCGTCGAACGCGGCGGGCACCGCCATCGGCGCGCGGGCGCGCTCCGGGCCGAGCCACACCCGCCACTCCTCCTCCATCACGGCGACCAGCCGGCCGAGGAGGCGGCGCTGCTCCGGCGTCCGCAGCACGCCCGACACCGCCGCGGCGCCGAATCGCTCGCGCTCGGTGAGCGCGCCGGGCGGCGCGCCCTCCGCCACGCGCCGCAGCGCGTCCAGCATCGCCGATCGCTCCGAGGCCGCGAAGTAGAGCGGCACGAAGTGCAGGACCTCGAAGGCGGGATCCGCCCGCAGCGCGGCGCCGAGGCGCTCCGCCTCCGCGTCCAGCCGCGTGCGGACGTCCCGCGCCGCCTTCTCCCGGGCCACCCGACCTGCATAGCCCGGCTCATGCAGCGGCAGCTCCCCCGGTCCCCGGACGTCCAGGAGTGCGAGACAGTGGTACCAGAGGACGGCGCCGGCGTCCGTCGTGGCCGTCCAGGCCGGGGCCTGGGCCGGCAGCGAGGAGCGGGTGGATGAGAACGGGAGGAGCGGCGGGCGGGAGAGCGCGATGGAAGCGGCACGCGACGCGCCTTCGAGCCCGTAAGTGCTTGCCGTGAATGAGATTGCCAGCATTGCGACGGTGTTGCGACATGGGGCGCCCATGGTGCGAAAGCTCGCCCGGCTCACACAGGGGCGCAACGGACGGGAGTATGAGAAAAGATTCACAAGGCCTTCATATTCCCTTCATCCGCCGCCGCTAGACTCATGGCTGTATTGCATTATGGAGATATAACCATGACCACGCCCGCCACCCCCATCGCCGCCGACGTGCTGCACAGCGCGGCCAACGTCATCAAGTGCCTCGGGCACCCGATGCGGCTCCGGCTGCTCGAGCTGCTGGAGCACGGCGAGCGGACGGTGTCGGACCTGGTCGAGGGGACGTGCGCGACCCAGGCGGCCGTCTCCCAGCAGCTGGGCGTGCTGCGCGGCCACGGGGTGGTCGCGGCGCGGCGCGACGGGCCGTACGTCCGCTATCACATCACCGAACCGAAGGTGCGCCACATCCTCGACTGCATCCGCAACGCGCAGTGTGTGGACGCGGCGCCCTCCCCCGACGCCTGACCGGAGCCTCCGACCATGTCGTCCCCGCAGCACCGCATCGCGATCCTTGGCGCCGGCACGGCCGGCACCATCATGGCCAACCGCCTCGCGAGGATGTATCGGCGCGAGATCGCGGACGGCCGCGCGCGCATCACCGTCGTGGACCAGGACGACCGGCACGTCTATCAGCCGGGCCTGCTCCTCCTCCCGTTCGGTATGTACACGAAGGACGAGGTCTCCAAGCCGCGGCGCCGCCAGGTCGCGCGCACGGTGGAGTACGTGCAGGCCGCCATTGACCGGGTCGAGCCTGACGCGGACGTCGTGCACCTCGCGGACGGCCGCACCATCCCCTACGACGTGCTCATCGTGGCGAGCGGGACGCGGGTCGCGCCGGAGGAGACCGAGGGGATGACGGGAGCCGGCTGGCGCGAGAAGGTCTTCGACTTCTACACCGTCGAGGGGGCGGACGCGCTGCGCCAGGCGCTCGCGGCGTTCCCCGGCGGGACCCTCGCCGTGAACATCGTGGACATGCCGATCAAGTGCCCGGTGGCGCCGCTGGAGTTCGCGTTCCTCGCCGACTGGTACTTCACCGAGCGCGGCATCCGCGACCGGGTCACCATCAAGTACGTGACGCCGCTCGACAGCGCCTTCACCAAGCCGACGTGCTCGCGCGCGCTGGCATACCTGCTGAAGGAGAAGCGCATCGAGCTGGTGACCGAGTTCAACACCGGCCGCGTGGACGGGGCGGCCGGGCGGCTGGTGAGCTGGGACGAGCGGACGGTGGACTTCGACCTGCTCGTCACGGTCCCGCTCCACAGCGGCGCGGAGTACGTCGGGCGGTCGCCGGGGCTGGGGGACGCGCTGCGGTTCGTCCCGACCGACCCGCACACCCTCCAGGCGAAGCGCAAGCCGAACATCTTCGCCCTGGGCGACGCGACTGACCTGCCCAGCTCGAAGGCGGGCTCAGTCGTGCACTTCCAGGCCGAGATCCTGGCGCCCAACATCCGGCGCTTCCTGGAGGGCCGACCGCTCGATCCGGGGTTCGATGGGCACTCGAATTGCTTCATCGAGACCGGGTTCGGCAAGGCGATGCTCATCGACTTCAACTACGAGGTGGAGCCGCTCCCCGGGAAGTTCCCGCTCCCCTTCGGGCCGCTGTCCCTGCTCAAGGAGTCACGGCTCAACCACCTCGGGAAGCTGGCGTTCCGGCACGTGTACTGGCATATGTTGCTCCCGGGATACGACATTCCGGGGGTTAAGCCACAGATGACGATGGCGGGCAAGCGCCCGCTGGTGATGCCGTCCCCCGCCCCGGCGTTCATGCCCGAGCCGGCGGCGGCGGACGACTGACCGCACACCTGAGGGAGACGCAGGCATGACGACGATGATGATCGCGGGGGCCGCCCTCGACGTGGACGCCGAGGGGTTCCTCCAGAAGCCCGAGCAGTGGAACGAGACGATCGCCCAGGAGATCGCCGCCCAGGTGGGGCTCCCGACGCTCACCGAGCGGCACTGGACGGTGATCCGCTACATGCGCGAGCGGTACCTGAAGGACGGGAGCGCCCCCACCATCCGTACGCTCGGCAAGGAGTCGGGCGTGGAGATCAAGGAACTCTACCAGCTGTTCCCCAAGGGCCCGGCCAAGCTCGCCGCGAAGATCGGCGGGATCCCGAAGCCCAAGGGCTGCATCTGAGCGCGAGGACACGGCGATGACGATGACCGCGAACGAGCCGGCAGCGGCGAGCGAGACCGCGCGGCAACCCGAGCCCATCCAGAAGGTGTCCATCGTGATCTCGAAGGGCACGCTCGAGGGGATCTACCCGGGGCTCATCATGGCGAACGGGGCGCGGATGGAGGGGATGGAGGCCAACGTCTTCTTCACCTTCTTCGGCCTCGACGCCATCACGAGGAAGAAGCAGGGGAAGATCCGCGTGGACACCGTCGGCAACCCCGCGCTCGGCATGCCCGGCCTGGTGGGCATCATCCCCGGGATGCGGTGGATGGTGACGAAGATGATGGGGCGGAAGATGGAGGAGCTGGACATCCCGCCCATCCCCGAGTTCGTGCAGATGATCATTGATTCCGGGGCCGGCGTGTACGGCTGCAAGGCCACGGTGGACATGTTCGGGCTCAAGCGGGAGGACTTCGTGGACGGGATCACGGACGTGATCACCGTCGGGGAGTTCTATGCCATGAGCGCCGGGGGGCAGATCATCTTCACGTGAGCAGGGGAGATCGGCGAGCGGAAGGAGGAGAGGGGAGAGAGGACGGAGGTGCTCGCTGTCTCTCCTCTCTCGCCTCTCCTCGTCCC
>CAYLJK010000110.1:0-7694 GCA_964383975.1 uncultured Gemmatimonadales bacterium
AGGCGGGAGTCTACCGCTCGACCGACCGCAGCGCGAGCTGGACGCGCAGGAGCGATTCGTACGGCAATACAGCGGCCCCATGCTGGCCACGGCGCGCCGCTACTTCCGATCCGAGCACGATGCGGCCGATGCAGTCCAGGACGGATTCATTTCGGCCTTCAAGTCGATCGACAGCTTCTCGGGGCAGTCACGGCTCTCGACGTGGCTGCACCGGATCGTGGTGAACGCGTGTCTGATGAAGCTGCGGTCTCAGCGGAGCCGGCCGTCCACCTCCATCGAGGATCTCCTGCCGCGATTTGACCAGACCGGGCATCACGCCGCCCGGGTGCCGCGGTGGCGAGACGACGTGCTGGAGCAGGTGGCGTCGGAGGAGATGCGCGCCCGGGTTCGCGACTGCATCGATCAGCTCCCCGAATCGTATCGGACGGTGCTGCTGCTTCGCGACATCGAGGAGTACGACACTCAGGAGACGGCGCAGCTCCTCGGTGAATCGACGGCGAACATCAAAACGCGCCTGCATCGCGCCCGGCAAGCCCTCCGCACGCTGCTCGAACCGCTGATGGCCCGGCCGTAACCGGTGTCTCTCGTGCAGAGAACCGTCGCGATGATGAGTGCTCTGCGATCGCGTCGCATGGCGCCGGTCGCCGGGGTGCGGCCGCGACAGCCGGCGGGGGAAACGGGTGCATCCAGAGTTCAGTGGCAGGCGGGTGGCAGGGGGTCGCCGCGGCGACCATCCGCAATGCGATGAGCGACCTGGAGGACAAGGGGTACCTGTACCACCCGCACACCTCCGCGGGCCGTGTGCCGACCGACCTGGCGTACCGCCTCTACGTGGACGCGCTGATGGGGGAGCCGCGCGTTTCGGCGCGCGAGCGCGAGGCGCTGCGCGACGGCCTGCACGTGGACGGCTCGGCGATCGGCGAGGTGCTGCGCCGCGCCGCCGAGATGCTCGGCGTGCTCACGCAGGAACTCGGCGTCGCGGTGGGACCGTCGCTTGACGAGGTCATCCTCGAGCGGCTGGACCTGGTCGCCGTCGCGGCCGACCGGCTGCTGCTCGTCCTAACGCTGCGCAGCGGGATCGTCCGGACGATCTTCGTCCACGTCCCGGGCTCGCTGCACCCCGACGCCCTCGCGGCCGTCACCGTGGTGCTGAACGAGCGGCTCGGCGGCTGCACCCTGCGCGAGATCCGTCACACGATCGGCGAGCGCCTGCGGGATTCCTCGGCCTCGTCGGCCGAGAGCGAGCTGCTGGACATCTTCATCGCGACCGGGGAGCAGCTGTTCGAGCTGCCGGTGGTGGAGGGCGGCGTGGTGCTGGGCCACACGTCTGTCCTCGCCGACCAGCCGGAGTTCGCCTCGGGGGAGCGGATGCGCGCGCTCCTCGCCCTCACCGAGCAGCGCGACGTGCTGCGCCGGGTACTCGGGTCCCGGATGCAGGCGAACGCGCTGACGATCACGATCGGCGGCGAGAACGCGAGCGAGCAGCTCAACGACCTGACCCTCGTCACGGCCCCGTACCGCGTCGGAGCGCTCACCGGCGTGATCGGCGTCCTCGGCCCGACGCGCATGCCGTACGAGAAGGTGGTGGCGCTGGTCGAGCATACTTCGAAGATGGTGGGCGAACTCCTCCGATGAGCGACTACTACGCGATCCTCGGCGTCGGGCGTGGCGCCGACGACGCGGCGATCAAGAAGGCCTACCGCAGACTCGCCATGCAGTACCACCCGGACCGCAACGGCGGCGACCGGGAGGCGGAGGCCCGCTTCAAGGAGATCACGGAGGCGTACGACGTCCTGCGCGACCCGGAGAAGCGGCAGCTCTACGACCGCTACGGGGAGGCGGGGCTGCGGGCCGGCGCCGCCGGCCAGGGGTTCCACCACTTCGACCTGTCCGAAGCGCTCAACATCTTCATGCGCGACTTCGGGGGCTTCGCCGGCTTCGAGGAGATGTTCGGCGGAGGCGCCGCGGCGCGGCCGGAGCACCGGCGCGGCAACGACCTGCGCGCCACGATCGCCCTCACGCTGGACGACGTGGCCCGCGGCGCGAAGCGGACGCTCACATACAAGGTGCTGGCCCGCTGCGAGACGTGCGGCGGGTCGGGCGCGCGGAAGGGGACGCGCCCGCGGCCATGCGGCACGTGCGGCGGGGCGGGGCAGGTACGGCAGGCGGCGCGCTCGATGTTCGGCCAGTTCGTGACCGTGGGGCCGTGCCCGACCTGCGGCGGCGAGGGCCGGGTCATCGGCGAACCGTGCGAGATCTGCCGCGGTGACGGGCGCACGCGGGTGGACCGCACCGTGTCGGTGGACGTCCCGCCGGGCGTCTCCGCGGAGAACTACATCACCCTGCGCGGGCAAGGGCATGCCGGCCCGCGCGGCGGCGGCGCGGGCGACCTCATCGTCATGCTCGAGATCGAGGAGGATCCGCGCTTCCGGCGCCACGGGGACGACCTCGTATACGACGTGCAACTCTCCTTCAGCCAGGCCGCCCTCGGCACGGAGCTCGTGATCCCCACGCCCTGGGGGAACGAGCGGCTGCGCGTGGACCCCGGCATCCAGGCGGGCTCCATCTTGCGCCTGCGGGGTCGCGGGCTCCCGCACCTCGGCTCGGGGAAGAAGGGCGACCTGCACGTGCGGGTCGGCATCTGGACCCCCGAGCGGCTGAACCCGGAGATGGAGCGGCTGTTCCGGGAGCTCGAGCAGCACGAGGCCGAGGCGCCGGGCGCGCGCGGCGGCCGCTCGTTCTGGGACCGGGTGCGGGACGCCCTCGGCGGATGACGCCTCCCGCGACGCTCTACGCGCGCGGCCCCTTCCAGCCGGGGGCGCTCGTCATCCTGGAGGAGGAGGAGGCGCACCACCTGCGCGTGCGCCGCGCGGGCGAGGGGGACACGGTCCGCCTCGTGGACGGGCGCGGCGGGATCGCCGCGGCGCGCGTGGTCCTCGAGGGCGGCGTGCTCGGCGCGCGCGTGGTCTCCGCCACGACCGTCGCGCCCCCGCCGCCGACTGACCTGCTGGTCGCGGCCGGCGACCGGGACCGGTTCCTCTGGCTCGTCGAGAAGGCCACGGAGCTGGGCGCGACGCGCGTGCAGCCCGTGATCACGGAGCGCTCACAGCAGGTGGCGACGCGGTTCCAGGTCGGTCACCTCGACAAGGCGGTGCGCCGCTCGCGCGAGGCCCTCAAGCAGAGCGGCGGCGCGTGGGCCCCGGCGGTCCCCGCGCCGATGCCCCTCGGTGACGCGCTGCGGGTGCCCGCGCCGAAGGCGGTGCGAATGGTGGCCGACCCCGAAGGCGGCGCGCTGCCGATGCTGGGGGAGCACGACGTGGTGCTCTGGGCGGTGGGGCCCGAGGGCGGCTTCACCGAGGCGGAGCGGGCGGCGCTCAAGGCGGCGGGCTTCCGCCCCGTGGCGCTGGGCCGCAGTATCCTCCGCTATGAGACCGCGGCCCTGGCCGCGCTCGCCGTGACGGGGCACGCCCGCCTCGGCCCTTCATCCAGCGGGAGCTGACCATGGCCGCCGATCCCAGCTGCATCTTCTGCCGCATCGCCCGGGGCGAGTCGTCCGCCGAGGTGGTGGCCCGCTCGCCGGGCGCGGTGGCGGTGCGGGACATCAACCCGCAGGCGCCGGACCATCTGCTGATCATCCCGGTGGACCACATCCCGTCGCTGGCCGACACGACCGACGGCGCTCTGTTGGGCGACTTGCTCCTGATGGCGCACCAGGTCGCGCGCCGCGTGTCCATCGACCACGGTGGCTACCGCGTCGTCATCAACCACGGGGACCACGGCGGCCAGACGGTCCCGCACCTGCACCTGCACCTGCTGGGCGGCCGCCGCATGAAGTGGCCGCCGGGGTAGCCCGGTGGTGCCGCCGCCGGCCTTGTCGAAAGTGACCCTGCGGCATAGCTTTACGGGCTTTCGCAGGCTGCCAGGGACACCTTAGTCGAGGTCGTGCATGCCGGAAGTCGTCATCCACGAGGATGAGAACTTCGAGCGGGCGCTGAAGCGCTTCAAGAAGAAGTGCGAGAAGGCGGGCATCCTCTCCGATCTGCGCAAGCATCGGCACTACGAGAAGCCGAGCGAGCGCCGCAAGCGGAAGATGAACGCCGCCCGCCGGAAGAACCGCCGCTACAGGAGTGAGTAGCTCTCCCGTCGAGCAGGTCCGCGCCGCGCAGCCGGCGGCGCGCAGGCACCGAGACCCCGCCCGGATCCTCCACCGCACCTCGCGCGAGGGAACCGCCGCCTCCGCATGACCGCGCCGTTCGCGGAGTCCGCACTCACCGCGATCGAGTTCCCCGCCGCGCTCGAGCAGGTCTCCGAGTACGCCGTGACCCCCCAGGGGGCCGCGCGCGTCCGCGGCCTCCGTCCCCGCGGCGACCGCTGGTGGATCGAGTCGGAGCTGGCGCGCGTGACGGCCTTCGCCGGCCGCCTCGCCGAGCAGGACGACGTCGAACCCGTCCCGTTCCCGGACGTGACCGAGCCGCTGGCCCGCCTGCACCTCGAGGGGTCGGTCCTGAGCGGCCAGGAGCTGGCCGCGGTGCAGGTGGTCTTGGCCGCCGCCCGCGTCGTCGGCGCGAAGCTGCGCCGCGCCGCGAAGCTCGCGCCGCCCGTCGGCACGCTCGCGGCGGCGACGCTCCCCGGCGACCTCGAGGCCGCGCTGGCCAGGGCGCTCGACCCCGACGGCCGCGTGAAGGACGAAGCGTCGAAGGACCTGGCCCGGCTGCGGCGCGAGCTGGTCGAGGTGCGCCGGCACATCGTCGCCACGCTCGAGAAGCTGCTCGGCGGCGTGGACGCGCGGCTCCGGCCGGCGGACGCCGCCGTGACGGTGCGCAACGGCCGCTACGTCATCCCCGTCCGCCGCGATGCCCGCACGCGGCTGGGCGGCATCGTCCACGACGAGTCGGGCACCCACGCGACGCTGTTCGTCGAACCCGCCGAGACGATCGAGCTCGGCAACCGGCTGCGCGAGGTCGAGGCCGTCGAGGCCCGGGAGGTGCAGCGCGTCCTCCGCGAGCTGACCGCGCTGCTGCGGCCGCACGCGTCCGGGCTCGACGACGCCTACGAGATGCTCGTGGCGACGGACGCCGCCTACGCGCGCGCCCGCTTCGCCCGCGCGCTGGACGCCGTTCCGCCTCGGCTCGCCGACGCCGGCGGCGCGCTGCTCGCGCTGCGGCGCGCCGCTCACCCGCTCCTCTACCGCCAGAGCGCGCCGGTCGTCCGCTTCGACCTCGTCCTCGAGCCGGGCGAGCGCACGGTGCTCGTCTCGGGGCCCAACACCGGCGGCAAGACGGTCCTCCTCAAGGCCGTCGGCCTGGCGGTCGCGCTCGTCCAGAGCGGAGTGCTCCCGCCGCTCGGGCCCGGGAGCGTGCTCCCCGTCTTCGACGCCGTCTTCGCCGACATCGGCGACCGCCAGAGCATCGCCGAGAGCCTCTCGACGTTCAGCGCGCACGTCGCGGCCCTGCGCGAGGTGCTGGAGCGCGCCGGTCCCGCGTCGCTCGTGCTCCTGGACGAGCTGGGCACCGGCACCGACCCGGCCGAGGGCGCGGCGCTCGCCGGCGCGGCCCTGCGCGCGCTCACGGCCCGCGGCGCCACGACGGTCGCAACGACGCACCTCGGCGCGCTCAAGGAGCTCGCGGGGCGTGAGGCCGGCATCGTGAACGCCTCGCTCGCCTTCGACGCCGCGTCCCTGGTGCCGACGTACCGCTTCGCGAAGGGCGTGCCGGGGCGCTCCTACGGCCTGGCCATCGCACGCCGCCTCGGCGTGGACGGCGCCGTGCTGGAGGAGGCCGAGCGTACGCTCCCCAACGACGCGCGGCGGCTCGACGCCACGCTCGCGGCCGCGGAGGCGCGGGGCCAGGCGCTGGAGCGCCAGGCCGCGGCGCAGGCCGAGGCCGACGCGCGGCTGCGGCAGCTGGAGGCCGAGCTGGCCCGGGCCCGCACCGAGCTGGAGGCCCGCGAGGACACGGTGCGGCGCCGCGAGAAGGAGCTGGAGCGCACGGGCAGGCACCTCCAGCGCGAGGCGCTGCTCGCGGCGCGCGCCGAGGTGGAGCGGGCGCTCGCCATCGCGCGGGAGGGGCGGGAGAAGGAGGCGAGGCGCGCCGTGGAGGAACGGATCGCGGGGCTGGCGGGAGAGCGGGAGGCGAGCGGGCACGGAGGCACGGAGGCACCGAGGCACGGGGACGGCTCCGGGGACTCCGTCACCGCCGAGGGCGAGCCACGGCCCGATCAGGACCGGGCCGAGCCGCCGCTCGCTCCCGGCTCGGCTGTCCGCATCCGCTCCCTCGGCATCGAGGGCACCGTGGACTCGGTGCAGGGGGACGACGTCGCCGTGCTGGTGCGGGGCCGCCGCGTCCGCGTCCGCGCGGCGGATCTGGGCCCGGCTCGACCGACCTCCCGCACTCCCGCCTCGCCATGATCCCACCCGAGATCATCGAACAGGTGCGGGACGCCGCCGACATCGTGCAGCTCATCGGCGAGCACGTCGAGTTGAAGCGCACCGGCTCCGACTACCGCGGTCCGTGTCCTTTTCATGGCGGGACCCACCGGAACTTCTCGGTGGTGCCGCGCAAGCAGATGTACCACTGCTTCGTGTGCCACGAGTCCGGCGACGTCTTCACCTTTTGGATGAAGAAGTTCGGCCTCGACTACCCGTCGGCGGTGCGCGAGATCGCCGGACGGGTGGGCGTGCAGGTGCCGGAGACGCGGAGCGCGGGGCCGGACCCCAACGAGCCGCTCTACTCGGCCCTGGGCGTGGCGGCGGACTGGTTCGCGAAGCGGCTGCGCGAGGGGGAAGACGCGGCGCACGCGCGCGCCTACCTGGAGCAGCGCGGTCTCGGCCCCGAGGTCTGGGACGAGTTCGGCCTCGGCTACGCGCCGCTCCCCCGCGACGTGCTGCTCGAGGCGATGCGCGCCCTCGGTCTCGACGAGGCGATGCTGGTCGCGGCGGGGCTGGCCGTGCAGCGCGACGACGGCGGAACCGCCCCGCGGTTCCGCGGCCGGCTGCTGTTCCCGATCGCCGACGTGCGCGGCCGCGTGGTCGGGTTCGGCGGCCGGATCCTCGGCGACGGGGAGCCGAAGTACCTCAACTCGCCGGAGTCGGCGGTCTTCCACAAGGGGACGCTCCTCTACCTCCTCGACCGGGCCCGCAACGCGATCCGCGCGGAGGGGCAGGCGATCGTGGTCGAGGGGTACGTGGACGCGATCCGGCTCCACGTCCACGGGATCACCGCGGCGGTGGCGCCGCTGGGCACCGCCCTGACGCCGGAGCAGGCGAAGGTGCTGCGGCGGTACACGAAGCGGGTGGTGCTTTGCTACGACGCGGACCTTCCGGGGCTCCGCTCGACCTTCCGGGCCGGCGACGAGCTGCTGCGGCAGGGGATCACGGTGCAGGTGGTGACGCTCCCGCCGGGTGAGGACCCGGACACGCTCGTGGGCCGCGGCGGCGCGGCGGCGTGGCGCGACGCGGCGGGACAGGCGGTGGACCTCTTCGACCGCAAGCTCCAGCTGCTGGAGCGCAAGCAGCTCTTCGACACGCTGGAGGGGCGGCGCCGGGCGCTCGACCGGCTCCTGCCGACGATCCGCGCCGCGGCCGACCCCATCACGCGCGGGCTCTACATCGCGCGCGCGGCCGAGCGCACCGGCGTGCCGCCCGCCGTGCTGGAGCAGGAAGCCGCGCGCGCGGACCGCCGCGCGGGGACGGCGGC
>CAYLJK010000111.1:0-7673 GCA_964383975.1 uncultured Gemmatimonadales bacterium
GGGGTTCGCCCTCGCCCGCTGGGCAGGCGGAGCGGTGGATGCCCGGTGGATCGCCGAGCTTGCGTACCGCGTGGAGAACGAGTTCGTCGGCATGCCGTGCGGGCACATGGACCAGATGGCCTCGGCGCTGGCGCCGCCGGGCTCGGCAATCCTGCTCGACTGCCGCACGCTCGAACTCCGTCCGGTGCCGGTGGCCCTCGACCTCGTCCTTGCGGACTCCGGGGAGCGGCATGCGCTGCGCGATTCCGCGTATCCCGACCGCCGCCGCGAGGGCACGGAGGCGCTCGCGGTACTGCGGGCGGCGTACCCGGCGCTGCGGGATCTGGTGGACCTCCCGCCGGCGCGGCTGCCGGCGGCGCTGCCGCTGCTGCGGGAGCCGCTGGACCGCCGGGTGCGGCACGTGGTGAATGAGAACCAGCGCACCATGCTCGCCGCGCAGGCGCTGGAACGGGGCGACGCGGCCGCGTTCGGGACCCTCGTGAACGCGTCGCACAACTCGCTGCGCGATCTGTACGAGTGCTCGACGCCGCGGCTCGACGCGATCGTGGAGGCGGCCCGCGCGATCCCGCGGGTGCTGGGTGCCCGGCTCGTCGGTGCCGGGTGGGGAGGAGCGGTGCTCGTCGTCTGCGAGCGTGGCGCCGGCGGCGTGGTGGCGGCGCGGCTGCGGAGCGACGCCGGCCTGGCGCTCCCGGCGGTGCTGGAAGTCGTGCCGGGAGCGGGCGCCGCCTTCAGTTGAGTCGTGGGGTCGCAAGCGAACGGGGCACCCCGCGAGGGGTGCCCCGTCCCGTGTCCGGGTTCGACGGCGTCAGGGTACCGTCAGCGTCGTGCCGTACGTCGCGTTGATCGCGGCGGCGAACGCCTGGGCCATGATGCGGTAACCGGCCTTTCGCGGGTGCACGCCGTCGAGCGAGAACAGGGTCCCGAAGATGAAGTCCGGGGTCGTGAAGCTCGGGAACGGCGGCACGAGGGCCGGGTTGGCGGCCTGTGCCGCCAGCGTCGAGTCGAGATTGACGTACGCCCATCCGTTCGCCTGGGCCACGCTCCTGACGTGGGTGTTGAAGGCCGCCACGCGGGCGGCCAGGGCCGCGAACTCCGTCGGGTTGATCGTGGGCAGCGTCGTCGTGCCGGCCAGGGTGGTCACGGTGGCCACGCCGGTCGCGCAGTTGATGCTGGCGGCGCCGCCGGCGGCGAGCACGCCAGCGATCTGGGCCGTGGCGGTGCTGAAGGGCGTGAGCGTCATCTCGCCCGGACCGAGGACCCCGGGCGTCGCGGACGGGGCGCAGCTCGCGTCCACCGTGAAGTTCGGGGAGGTGAATGGCGCCGTCGCCGGCACGCCGGGGCAGAGGCCGGTGTTCAGACAGAAGTACATGAAGCCCTTGGACAGCCAGGGGATGGAGGCTGCGTTCGGGACGCCAGCGATGGCGACGTTCGGCTCCGGGCTCAAGCCCGTCAGGCGCGTGGCGATCTCGTCAATGGCGGCCGTGTACTGCGACAGTGGCGTGAGCAACAGCGTGTCGCCGCCGACCGCGGCGCGCAGCACGTCGTTCCCGCCGAGTTCGACCGTCACGAACGTCGGGGCCTGCCGCGTGACCATGTCGACCGGTGCGACGCCGCCCGTGTAGAAGATGCGCGTCCGGTCGGTGTCCCCGGGCATCGAGGCAAACGTGAGGTCCAGCGCCTGGGCCGCGCGGATCCCCGGGATGGACGCGTTCTGGATATTCGGCGCCGCCGACGCCGACCGGCGCAGGAAGCAGCCCTGCGTGGTGGGGTTCGCCAGCGGGTTCACGCCGCCGACCCACAACGGGGACGGGTAGATCCGCGTCAGCGGTGCAGGACAGCCGGGGTAGGTGAACGACGGATAGAGCCAGGTCACCCCCGGGACCAGCCCCATCGCGCTGGCCAGCTGGGCGGCATAGGACTCACGCTGCGTGCTGTCGTTGATGCCGTTGGACTGGATGCCCGCGCCGAGGCTCGTGCCGATGGCGGCGTAGGTCGTGAACATCGGATTCACCGGCTGCGGCCGCGAGCCGACGGAGTCGTTGATCAGGGCGTCCTGGCAGGCGGCGAAGAGCGGGACGGACAGCGCCACCACGGCGGCACGGGTCAGGCCCGCGAAGCGTCCGATCATGCGAGTGCGCTCCATGTTAGAACCCCCACACGATGCTGGCGCCGAAGAGGTCGCCCGTGGCGGTGTACAGGCCGGTGTTCCGCGCGGCGCCCGTCGGCCCGCGCGGCGCCTCCTGGATGCGACCGCGGCGGTCCGCCTGCCAGATGTGCTGGTAGGCGAGGTCGAGGCGCGCCCGGCCGCCGATCCGGATCGTGGCGCCGAGCGTCCCCTCGGCGCGCTCGGCCTCGGGGAGCAGCGGGGTCACCGTCTGGTCCGGCGCCGCCGCCTCATGGTAGAGCACGCCGCCGCGCAGCGTGAGCGACGGGCTGAGCGCGTAGTCGGCGCCGAAGCGGAGCCCGACCGTGTTGTTGTAGTCCTCGTACTGGGTGCGCGCGCCGAGCTTCTGGAAGACG
The DNA here is from genome assembly GCA_964383975.1 of uncultured Gemmatimonadales bacterium. GTDB lineage: Bacteria > Gemmatimonadota > Gemmatimonadetes > Gemmatimonadales > JACORV01 > DASXPG01. Next base: position 2,521 of record CAYLJK010000111.1, read on the forward strand.
AGGGGCAGGACCGCGAAGCTGCTCCACTTCGTCCACTGGTAGTCGAACAGCAGGTTGAGCTTGTCGGACGCCTGCACCCGCACGCCGAACACGATCTGCTCGGGGTAGGGGATGCGGACCGACGCATGCTGCGCGGTCAACGCCCCCGTCCTGAACTGCGTGACCACCACCGAGTCGAGCGGGACCGAGGCGCCACCGGGCGCGATCGGGTTGCCCGGCGGGAGGATGATGCCGGTGCCGATCTGCGTGAAGACCGCGTCACCCTGGATGTCCGCAGTAGTCCGCGTGAGCCAGCGGATGCCCAGGCTGATGCGGTCCGTGGGCTTCACCAGCAGCCCGACGTGGAAGCCGCCCGACTTCGCGTCCCCGGTCAGCTCCGCATCGGCGAAGTCGGTGCCGAGCGGGATGCCAAGCTGAGCGAACGTCGTCGTGCCGCTCGCCACCTGGGTGGCGAGGTCCACCCGCTGCCGCAGCTCGACCTGCGAGATGACGTAGTCGAACCCGGCGCCGATCGAGACCCACGGGCGCGGCCGGATGGCGAACGTCGGCTGGACGTAAATGCCCTTGAGGTCCGACACGTAGGCGAGGAAGCGCCCCTCGAAGTCGGTCGGCCACTCGGAGCGCAGCCCGTACGGCGCGAACACCCCGAGGCCCACCGCCATCGGCCAGGGGCCCCCCAGCTGCCGGGTGACGTAGAAGTTCGGCACGGGGATCGTGTTCTCGACGGCGTCCGTCGTGAGGCCCGAGACGCTGTCCTGGAACGTGAACCCCGGCTTGATCATCGTCACGCCCGCCGAGATGGTCCACCGCGACGCCCCCGGATCCACCATGCCGGCCGGGTTGGCGAAGATCGCGGTGGCCACGTTGCACGGCGCGGCGACCCCGGTTCCCGCACGGCCCATCATGCAGGCATCGTGCTCATAGACCCCGAAGCCCTGGGCCTCGCTGCGGCTCGCGACGAGCGCGAGTGCCACGAACCCGAGAGCGGCGCTCAGGACGGCGTTTCGCCGCATGGTACCTCCGACAGGCGTGTATGGAAGCGCACAGGCGTGTCGCAGAGAAGCGCGGACAGCCGCGGTGACGCTACGGCGCCGAACGGGCTTTGTCAATGTCCGCCAACGGCTTCGCTGGTGCTTGACGGGCAGGCGGGCCAGGGCCAACCTTCGGGCGGTCCGCGGGAATAGCTCAGTTGGTAGAGCACAACCTTGCCAAGGTTGGGGTCGCGGGTTCGAGTCCCGTTTCCCGCTCTCACCCGCCCGGGTGGCGGAACTGGCAGACGCAGGGGACTTAAAATCCCCGGCCGGCGACGGCGTGTGGGTTCAAGTCCCACCCCGGGCATAGCGCCGTCCACCCACATCGGGCCGCACCATGACGCGCCGTCTGCTGCTCCTCAGCAACTCCAAGGATCCTTCCGGCGCCTACCTGCGCTGGGCCTTCCCCGCCTTCCGGGCCTTCTTCGAGGGCCGCGTCCGCCGGGTCCTGTTCGTCCCGTACGCCGGGGTGACGGTGGACTGGGACGCTTATACCTCCAAAGCGCGGTCGGCATTCTCGGAGGTGGGCATCGAGGTGGACCCCATCCACCGGGCACCGGATGCGGTCCAGGCGGTTCGGTCGGCGGAGGCAATCGCTGTCGGCGGCGGGAACACCTGGCGGCTGACCGAGCGGCTCCACGCGTTGGGGCTGATGGACGTGATCCGCGCGCGCGCGCACGCCGGCCTCCCGCTCACCGGCTGGAGCGCCGGAGCGGTCATCGCGTGTCCCACGATGCAGACCACCAACGACATGTGCGTGGTGCCGCCGGCGAGCACCCGGGCGCTGGACCTGGTGCCGTTCCAGATCAACCCGCACTACACCGACTTCCACCCGCCCGGCTTCCAGGGCGAGACGCGCGCGGAGCGGCTGGCGGAGTTCGTCGAGTTGAACCCGTTCCGGACCGTCATCGGGCTCCCGGAGTGCTGTCTGCTGCGCGTGGATGGCGACCGCCTGGCGCTCGAGGGGGAGGGCGAGGCGCCCCTGTTCCGCCGCGGGGAGCCGGTGCGCCGCGTGCGCGCCGGCGACGACCTGGGGTTCCTGCTCCGCGCGTGATCACGGCCGCGGTGGCGCCCGGCCTCTGCGGCAGTTGCGCTTGGTCGCGCACGACCACGACCCGGTCGGGCACCGCGTACCACCGCTGCCTGCGCGCCGAGTCCGATGAGCGATTCCCCCGATACCCGCGGCTTCCCGTCCTCGCCTGCACCGGATACGAGCCGCGGAGCGCGGTGGAACCCGGGACGGCGGGGCGCTGACCGATGATCGCGCGCGGCACGCTGGCCGTCCCCGGCGACAAGTCCATCTCCCATCGGGCGCTGTTCCTGGCGTCGCTCAGCGACGGCGTCTGCGTGCTGGACGGCCTCCTCTCCGCCGGCGACACGCGCGCCACGGCTGCCTGTTTGCGCGCGCTCGGCGTCGACGTGAGCCCGCTGCGGGCCGGTTCCCCGGTGCGTGTGCACGGGAGGGGTCTCCGACCGTTCCGCCGTCCGGCGCGGACCCTCGATTGCGCCAACTCTGGGACCACGGCGCGGTTGCTGCTCGGGCTCCTCGCCGCACACCGGTTCACCGCGTCGCTGAGCGGCGACCGCAGCCTGCGGCGGCGGCCGATGGCGCGCGTCGCGGAGCCGCTGGGTCGGATGGGGGCGCGGATCACCACCACCGCCGGGTGCCTGCCGGCGACGGTCCGCGGTGCGGCGCTGCGGCCGCTGGACTACACGAGCCCCGTCGCGAGCGCCCAGGTGAAGACGAGCCTGCTGCTCGCCGGACTCTCGGGCGGCGTGCCGGTCTCGGTGACGGAACCCTGGACCTCGCGCGACCACGCCGAGCGCCTGCTGACGTCGCTCGGTGTGCGCTGCACGGTGCGCGGGACGCGCGTGTCGCTGGACCCGCCGGCGCGCCTGCCGGCCTTTGACATGCGCATCCCGGGGGACCTCTCCTCGGCGGCCTACCCGCTGGCGGCGGCGCTGCTCGCGGATCGGGGCGAGGTGGCTATCACGGGCGTGGGCGTGAATCCGACGCGCGGCGGGTTCCTGGCCGCCCTCGCGCGGATGGGCGCGCGGGTGGCCGCCCGCGACCCCGGCATGGTGCTCGGGGAGCCGGTCGCCACCCTCGTGGCCCGCGCCTCGCGTCTGCGCGCGGTCACCGTCGAGCCGCCCGAGGTGCCGAGCCTGGTGGACGAGGTGCCGCTGCTGGCCTGTCTCGCCTCACGCGCCGCGGGGACGTCGGTCTTCCGCGGCGTCGGCGAGCTGCGGGTCAAGGAGAGCGATCGGCTTGCCCTGGTGGCGCGCAACCTTGAGGCCCTCGGCGTGCGGGCGTGGTCGGAGGGCGACACGCTCCACGTGGAGGGGACCGACCGCCCGCCGCGCGGGCGCGTGGCCACGGCGGGGGACCATCGGCTGGCAATGGCGTTCGCGGTGCTGGGCACCGTGCCCGGCTCCCGCGTCACGCTGGACGACCGCGATTGCGTGGCGGTGTCCTATCCAACGTTCTTCGACGACCTGCGGATGGTGCTCCACATTGCGTAGGCGCCCGATCGTCGCCATTGACGGACCCGCCGGAAGCGGCAAGAGCAGCACGGCACGCGCCGTCGCCGCGCAGCTGGGCTACACGCACTTCGACTCCGGTGCGCTGTACCGCGCGGTGACGCTGGCGGCGCTGGAGGAGCTCCCCGGCGGCGCGTGGAGCCCGGAGGCGGTGGTCGCGGCGGCGCGCGGGGCGGGCGTCGCCGTAGCGGTCGCCGGCGGAGCGTTCGCCGTGCTCATGCACGGGCGGTCCGTGGGGGAGGCCATCCGATCGGACGCCGTGACGCACGCGGTCTCTCGCGTCTCGGCGATGCCCGAGGTGCGGGATTTCGTGAACGGCCTCCTCCGCGCCGCGGCGGCCGACGGCGGGGTCGTGATGGACGGGCGGGACATCGGCACCGTCGTCTTCCCGGACGCCGACGTGAAAGTGTTCCTCGTGGCCGAGCCGGAGGAGCGGGCCCGGCGGCGCCTCCTGGAGCGGGGACGCTCCACCGACCGGCGATCCGTCCAGGCCGAGGCTGGCGCGCTCGGGGCCCGCGACGCCCACGACAGCGGGCGCGAGGTGGCGCCGCTGGCCCGGGCGCCGGACGCGGCGCTGCTCGACACCACGCGACTCACCTTCGAGGAGCAGGTGGCCTGGGTGGTGGCCCTCGCCCGCGCGGCAACCCGCGCGGCACCTTGAAATGCGGCCGCACGCCGGGTAGCATTCAAGGCTTCCGGGAGCCGGCCATGGGGGCCGGCCCGGCTCACCTCCACCCCGGCGCCGGGCGCGGCGCCACCGAGGTTCCGTTCCGTCATGTTGACCCAGGACCAGGAGCGCGAGGCTCCCGCCACGCGTTCCGCCACCCCCGCCACGAAGCTCGTCGTCCGTCCCGATCTCGTTGACGAGAGCTACACCCCGGAACAGTACGACCGCATGATGGCGATGTACGAGGGCACGCTCTCGCACATCGAGGAGGGGGAGATCGTCAAGTCGAAGGTGCTCCGCGTCACGGAGAACGCCGTCATTCTGGATGTCGGGTTCAAGTCCGAGGGGGCGGTGCCCATCGAGGAGTTCAAGGACGCGAAGTCGCTGAAGGAGGGGGACGAGGTCGAGGTCTTCCTCGAGCACCTCGAGGACAACGACGGCGCCGTCGTGCTCTCGAAGAAGAAGGCCGACTTCATGCGGGTCTGGGAGCGCATCCGGATCGCGCACGAGAACGACGAGCCGGTCGAGGGCACGCTCGTCAAGAAGATCAAGGGCGGCGTCGTGGTGGACCTGATGGGCGTGGACGCGTTCCTGCCCGGGTCCCAGATCGCGCTGCGCCGGGTCCCCAACATCGACGAACTGCTCGGCCAGACCTACCAGTTCAAGATCATCAAGCTCAACAAGCGCCGCCGCAACATCGTCGTCAGCCGCCGGGTCATCCTCGAGGCCGACCGCGCCACCAAGCGCGAGAAACTCATGAAGGAGCTGGAGGTCGGTCAGGTGCGCAAGGGCGTGGTGAAGAACATCACCGACTTCGGCGCCTTCATCGACCTCGGCGGCATCGACGGCCTCCTGCACATCACGGACATGTCGTGGGGCCGCGTGGGCCATCCGTCCGAGATGTTCCAGATCGG
>CAYLJK010000112.1:0-2184 GCA_964383975.1 uncultured Gemmatimonadales bacterium
GGGCAGGCGTGCATGGGGCGGCACGACGCCTTTCTCGCTCCACCCCTCTCCCCTCACGCCCTTCTACTCGTACCTCAACGCTTCCACCGGATCAAGGCGCGCCGCCCGGTTCGCCGGCACGATCCCGAACACGACGCCCGTGAGGACCGACGCCCCCAGGGCCGCCACGATGGACCACACCGGCACCGTCGCCGGCAGCGGGGTCCACGCCTTCACCGCCCACACGGCCCCGCCGCCCAGCACCATCCCCACCGCGCCGCCCACGAGCGTCAGCGTGGAGGCCTCGACCAGGAACTGCCAGAGGATCTCCGTCCGCGTTGCCCCCAGCGCCTTCCGGACGCCGATCTCGCGCGTCCGCTCGGTGACGCTGATCATCATGATCGCGATGACGCCGATGCCGCCGACCAGCAGCCCGATGCCGGAGAGGCAGATCATCACGAGGAAGAAGACCCCGGTCGCCTGGTTCCAGTCCGCCAGGATCTTGTCCTGCGTGATGAGCGCGAAGGTGTTCTCCTCCGCGGGCCGCAGCCCGCGGAGCCGCCGCATCGCCGTGGTCACGTCGTCCAGCGCCTCCCGGAGCGGCACGCCGTCCACCGGCCGGACCATGAAGAACACCCAGTGGTTCCACTCGCTGATGTGCCGGCGGTACGAGACGTACGGAACGTAGACCTCGGGGCCCGAACCGGAGGAGAAGAGGTTGGGCGGGCTGTGGTACACGCCGATCACGCGGAACCCCTGGCCCGCGATCCGGATCATCTGGCCGACCGGGTCCAGCCGGCCGAAGAGCGACTCGGCGGCCCGCTCGTTCAGCACCGCGACGCGGTCGCCTGCCGCCTCCTCGATCAGCGTGTAGGTGCGGCCGGCGACGATGTCGCCGCCGTCCACCACCGTCCACCCGGTGCTGCGGCCGTACACCTGGGCCTGGGCGTCGTCCGGCCCCGCCGAGACCTGCCGCGTCGAGTTGTCGTTCACGGTGACCGCGGCGACCGACGGCAGCCGCCGCAACGCCTCGGCCTCCTCCGGCCGCAGCGGGGGATAGCGCCACCACGCCGGGTCCTGATCGTCGTCGTCCGCCTGGCCTCCGCCCTCGAAGCGGACGACGAAGAAGGTCGTGGGGCCGGTCTGCTCGAGGATGGTGTCCACCGTGTTGTTGATGCCCTTCACGGTGGCCGCCATCGCCATGACGACCATCACGCCGATCGCGATGCCGAGGATCGTCAGGGCGGCGCGCGTCTTGTTGGCGCGCAGCGAGTCCAGCGCGATGCCGATCCCCTCGCGCAGCGCCGTGAGTCCGGCGGCCAGCCCCGTGCGGCTCACTCGAACCGGAGGGCGGCGATCGGGTCGAGCCGCGCCGCCCGGTTGGCGGGGTACACGCCGAAGACCACGCCCACGCCGACGCCGAGGAGCACCCCGGCCAGGATCGAGCCGGCGCTGATGGAGGCGGGCAGCGGGGTTGTGGCGTCCACCACCTTGGCCAGCACGATGCCGGTGACGATCCCGAGCAGCGCGCCGCTCGTCGAGAGCGTCGCGGCCTCGGTCACGAACTGCCGCAGGATGTCACGGCGGCGCGCGCCGAGCGCCTTGCGGATGCCGATCTCGCGGGTCCGCTCCGCGACGGCCATCAGCATGATGTTCATGATGACGATGCCGCCCACGACGAGCGAGATGCCCACCAGCATCGGCAGCGCCATGTACAGCACGCGGGAGATCTTCCCCCAGGTGTCGAGGACGTCGTCCGCGGTCTCGATGTGGAAGTTGTTCTCCTGGCCGGGCCGCAGGTGCCGGCGCGTCCGCATCAGCGCCTCCGCGTCGGCCATCGCCGCCCGCATGCTCGGCAGGTCCGCGGCCTTCACGATGATGAGGTCCACGACCTTGTGCGGGTTGACGTACTTCTTGATCTGGGAGGTGTGCGGGGCGATGGCGAACTTGTCCAGCGACTCGCCGAACACCTTCCCCTGGCGTTCCGCCACGCCGATGATCCGGAAGTCGTCGTTGGCGATCCGGATCGTCCGGCCGAGCGGGTCCACGCCGCGGAAGAACCGCTCCTCCAGGTCCGCCCCGATCACCACGACGTTCGCCCCCCGCTCCACCTCCTGGCTCGTGAACGTGCGGCCCTTCGCGATGCCGATGCTCCGGATGCGGAAATAGTCCTCGGAGACGCCGCGCGCCTCGACGTTGCGCGAC
>CAYLJK010000112.1:2194-5502 GCA_964383975.1 uncultured Gemmatimonadales bacterium
GACCGCCGGCCCCCGTAGGACACGAAGACCCGGTCCACACTCTCGATCGCGATGATCGCCCGGTCGCCGAGGTGCTCCCGGACGGCGAGGTAGTCCGCCTCCCGCAGCCTTGGCCGGCGGCGCAGCTCGCGTCGCTGCTCGACGCTCATCTCGCCCATCTGCACGCGCGGCCGATACACCAGCGAGAAGGTGTTCACGCCGAACAGCTTGCCGGCGAAGTCCTCCCGCATGTAGCGGTCCATCCCGTTCACAATCGAGATGACCGCGATGAGGAACGTCACCCCCACGAACGCGCCCACCAGGCTGAAGAAGCTCTTCAGCTTCTGCGCGCGGATCATCCCCGCGGCCAGGCGGATCGCCTCGAGCAGGCTCACGGGTCAGGCCGCCTTGCGGCGGTCGGACGACACCAGCCCGTCGTGCAGCGTCACGACGCGGTGCGCGTGCTCCGCGATGTCGTGCTCGTGCGTCACCATGATGATGGTCTGTCCGCGCCGTTCATGGAGATCGGTGAACACCTTCATGATCTCGGAGCTGGTGCTGGAGTCGAGGTTGCCCGTCGGCTCGTCGGCCAGGATGATGCTCGGCTCCGTGACCAGCGCCCGCGCGATCGCCACCCGCTGCCGCTGGCCGCCCGACAGCTCGTTCGGCCGGTGCCCCATCCGGTCCGCGAGGCCGACCGCGTCCAGGGCGGCGGCCGCGCGCTCGCGGCGCTCCCGCGAGCCGACGCCGGCATACACCAGCGGCAGCTCGACGTTGTGGAGCGACGTGGCCCGCGGCAGCAGGTTGAACGTCTGGAAGACGAAGCCGATCTCACGGTTGCGGACCCGCGCCAGCTCGTCATCCGACATCTGGGAGACCTCCACGCCGTTCAGCCAGTACTGTCCGGCTGTCGGCGTGTCGAGGCACCCGATGAGGTTCATCATCGTGGACTTGCCGGAGCCCGACGGGCCCATGATGGCCACGTAGTCGTTGCGCGCGATCTCGAGGTCCACCCCCCGCAGGGCGCGCACCACCTCGGCGCCCATCGCATACTCGCGCGCCAGTCCGACCGTCCGGATCAGGGCGCCGCTCACGGACGCTTCGCCTCTCCCGCCCGCGCGGCCCCCTCGACGGCCCGCCGGACCTTCGTGCCGTTGCGCAGGTCGCGGATCGCCTGGTACGGCCCGGCGACGACCGTCTCCCCCTCCCGCACGCCGCTCAGCACCTCGAAGTGCTCGTCCCCCGCGACGCCGACCTTCACCGCCCGGAACTGCACCAGCATCGTCGTCGTGTCCACCACGAACAGCCCTTCGATCTCCCGCACCCGCCGGCCCGTGGTGTCCCGCGCCACGCGCGGCGTCGAGTCGCGTCCGGCCGCCTTCGACCCGCCGGCGCCCGCGGCGTCCGGCGGCAGGGTGTCCGACGGAGGCCGCACCGTAAGCGCGATGATCGGCACGCTGAGGACCTGGCGCCGCGTGTCGGTGATGATCCGCGCGGTCGCGGACAGGTCCGGGCGCACCCCGGGAGGCGGGTCGTCGAGCGTCACCACCACCTCGAAGTCCACGGCCTGGTCCGTGCCGAGGCCCGCCTGCGTGGTGGCGCCGCGCACCGAGGAGTTCGCGATTTCCGTCACGCGCCCCGTGAAGACCGTGTCGGGGAACGCGTCGATGGCGACCTCCGCGGAATCCCCGAGATGGATGCGGACCACGTCGGTCTCGTCCACCTCGACCTTCACCTCGATCACCGTGAGGTCCGAGATCGTCATCAGCAGGCCGGTCTCCCGGGAGAACGTCCCCGGCACCGCCACCTCTCCCTCCTCGACCGCGAGCCGCGTGATCCGCCCCGACATCGGCGCCAGGATCGTCGTCTTCCGGAGCGCCTCTTGCGCCTCGCGCAGCGCCGCCCGGGCCTGGTCCACGCCGCGCTCGGCGGCGTCGAGGTTCGCGACCGCGACCGAGTGCTGGGTCTCCGCCTGCTCCAGCGCCTCCTGCGAGACCAGCTGCGGGTTCTGGGCGCGGATGTCCCGCGCCCTGGTGTACGCGCGCTCCGCCTGGTCACGGTTCGCGCGCGCCTGCGCCGCGTTCGCCCGCGCCGAAGCCAGCATCGCCTCCATCCGCTCGACGTTCGCCTGGTACTGCGTCGGGTCGATGCGGACCACGACCTGGCCGCGCTCCACCCGGTCGCCCTCGCGCACCGGCAGGTCCACGATGCGGCCGGTGATATCCGATGAGACGTCCACCTTCCGCTTCGGCTCGATCTTCCCGCTGGCCGTCACGATCGACGTGAGATCGCGCTGCCGCACCGTCTCGAGGCGCACCTCGACCGAGGGCTGGCGGCGCTTGGCGGCCGCGAGGCCGACGAAGGCGACGAGGGCCACGCCGAGGCCGCCGAACAGCAGGATCTTCCCGCGCTTGGTCATCTGGGGTCCCGGCTCCTTATCGCAGCGTCCGCCCGACCGCCTGCTCGAGCGCGGCGATGGAGCGGTGATACTGGTACACGGCCGTGATGTAGTCCGCGTCCGCCCGGTCGGCGGCGAGGCGGGCGTCGAGCTGCTCGAGGAAGGAGCCCGAACCCACGCGGTAGCGCTGCGTCGCGAGGTCGAACGCCTCCGCCGCCGCCCGGCGGTTGGCATCCTGGATCGCCACCGCCCGGAACGACGCTTCGAGGGCGTGGAACGCGGCGACGACGTCGCTCCGGACCTGCAGCTCGCGCGCGCGCACCTGCTGCCGGAGGTCGTCCTCCTGCGCCCGCGCCTGCGCGGCCCGCGTGTAGCGCGCGAAGCCGTCGAAGATCGGCAGCGACACGCCCACGTTCACCGACCACGGGTTCGTCACGCGGTCCGCCACCGCCCCCGCGGTGTCCACCGTCGTGCGGGTCTTCCCGGTCGAGGCGGAGAGGTACAGGCTCGGGAGGTACTCCGACTGGGCCGCGCGCACGCTCCACCGCGCCGACGCCTCGCGGGCCCGCAGCGAGCGGAGCGCCGGGTTCTGCTGCAGCGCGAACGTGATGAGCGAGTCCATGCTCCACGGCGGCGTCACGACCGTGAACGAGTCGGTCAGCGCCACCCGCGCCGGCGCGGGTGCCCGCACCCCCAGCACGTCGAAGAGGAGCAGCGTCTGGTTCTCCCACGCCTGCTCCGCACGCAACAGCCCCACGGCCGCCGTGCCCGTGTCCACCTCGGCGCGCCGGACGTCGATGAGGGTCCCCTGGCCGACCGTGTAGCGCGCCTGCGCCAGGTTGAACTGCTCCTTCGCGCGCTCCAGTGTCCGCCGCGCCACGCCCACCTGTGCCTGCGCCTCCAGCACCGTCAGGTACTGGGTGCGCACCGA
>CAYLJK010000112.1:5512-7625 GCA_964383975.1 uncultured Gemmatimonadales bacterium
ATGAAGGCCGCCTCGTCGGAGGCCAGGAACAGGGCCGCGTTCGCGATGTCCTCGTCCGTGGCCCGCAGATCGGCCGCGGCCAGCCCACGGTTCGCGATCGTCGTCCCCGACAGCGCATAGCTGAGCCGCAGCGACGTGCTCGTCTGCGTCACGGCCGGATAGCTGAACGGCACGCCCTGGAAAAACCGGCGCCCGCCGTCGGACCAGAAGTACGAGCCCCCGACCTCCACGCTCGGCGTGAAGAGACTGCTCGTCGCCGCCAGCAGTCCGCGGCTCGCCGGGCGCCGGTTGTTCAGCACCTGGTGGTAGCTCGGGTTGTTGCGGCGCGCGATGTCGAGCGCCTCGCGCAGGGAGAGCGTCGCCCCGCCGGCGGGCTGCTGCGCATAGCCGATCGCCGCCACGAGGGAGAGCACCAGGAGCCAGCCGAGTGTCAGACGCAGACGCATGACGATCCCAGGGAACGAAGTCACGGTGACCTACGACGCGGGGGCGGGGAAGTTTCATTCGGCGACATCGCCACTCGAGGGCAAACTAGCCGCTCGGCGCCGAAACGCAAGTCGTTGTCGGGTTGAGACTTACCAGAGCAAGAGAGAGACGATGCGGTCGCTGCTGTCGTGGGCCACGCACGCCTCCGGCGGCGTCCGCAACTGCCGTCGCGGCGGGACCGCGATCGCCCCGAGGGCCCGGAACGACGAATCGCGGTTCACGATGTGCAGCGTGGTGCGGCCGTTGCGCGGGAACGTGAGCATCGCCGGCATCCGCTTCGTCGGCCCGCCGTTGAGGCGGTAAGCGCGCCCGCCCGGGTACACCTCGATGCGCTCGGTCCGCCACTCCGGCAGGGCGAGGCCGAACGCGACGCCGAGGCCGAGAAGCCCGGCGACCAGGATGATGTTAGGGCGCACGGACCGGTGCCAGGACCGTCACGACGGGGGCCCCCGAGGCCCCGGCCAGCTCGATGCGCACTGTGTCGCCGGGCGCGAGCGGGCGGGAGAGGCGCATCAGCATCACGTGGAGGCCGCCGGGGCGGAACACCAGCTCGCCGCGCGCCGGGACGACCACCGAGTCCCGGCGCACCATCCGCATCATCCCGCCCTCGTCCCGGGTCTCGTGCAGTTCGGTCCGCCGCGCGACGTCGGCACTCGCGCGCTTCAGCACCACCGGCTCCGGCCCACGGTTCCGGAGGGTGAAGTAGGCGGCCGAGGGGCGGAGCGTGTCCGACTGCGGCCGGGCCCACGCGTCCCGCACGTCGAGCGCCGCCGCGCCGCGCGTCTGGGCCGTGAGCGGAAGCCCCACGGCGACGAGTCCCGTGAGGGCGATCGGGAAGACGCGAAGCATGGACATGGGGACCTCAGCGAGCGGTGAGCAGCCGGCGGGCGGCGGCGGCGAATGCGTCGCTCCGCCCCTCGCCGAAACCGAAGCGCTCGGCGATCCGGCCCTCCCGGTCGATGACGAAGACCGTGGCCGAGTGCGTGACCGTGTAGGCGTCCCCCTCTCCGCCGGGGTCGCGATAGGCTGCCACGTAGTAGCTGCGCATCAGCTCGGCCGTGGCCGCGGAATCGGTGGAGAGGCCGTAGAAGTCGGGGTCGAAGCTGCGGACGTAGTTGCGGATGGCCTCGGGCGTGTCGCGGCCCGGGTCCACGCTCACCATCACGAAGCGGACCTGGCCCGCGAGCGGGCCCAGGGCGCGGCGCGTGCCGACGAAGTCCACCATCGTCGTCGGACAGACGTCGGGGCAGTGCGTGTAGCCGAAGAACAGGAACACGACGTTCCCGCGTTCCGCCGCGAGATCGAACGTGCGGCCCCCGTGCTCGGCGAGGCGGAACGCGGCGGCGGGCCGCGAGGTGTCTGCGGCGCCGGTCTTCGGCTCGCCGGGACGGCAGGCGGGGAGGGCGAGCACCAGGAGGGCGAGGGCCAGCGGACGGCGGGACATCGCGCGGGGGAAGTTAGCGGCGCGCCCCTCCCGGTCCAAGGGTCACCGGCGGGCGGGCTCCGCGCGCGTGGCGACGAGACCGCGGGACAGCTCCGCCACCTGGAGGAGGTCGCCGTCGGCGGAGAACCAGAAGCGCCGCTCGTCGCCGTCGGGGCATTCCACCGGCTCGAGGCGTTCCAGCCG
>CAYLJK010000113.1:0-7604 GCA_964383975.1 uncultured Gemmatimonadales bacterium
ACCGGGATTTCCGGCCGCTCGGTCCGCAGCACCGGCGGGCGTCCGCCGACAGGGTTGCGGATCTCACCGCGGCCGACGTCGTGGCCGCCGCGGCGTCTGCGCTTGGCGCTCGCCTAGCCGGCGTTGTCGCGGCCCGCTGATGCCGGTTAGCGTTCCCGCGGAGATCGACCCCGTGACCGTGCGCCTGCTGCTCCTTGCCGAGGCCGTGACGATCGGCCTGCTCGTGTGGGCGGCCGCCTATGCGCGGCGGCTGCGGATCCGGCACGGCCACCGCGGGCTGTTCCGCCGCTACCCGATCGGCGAGGTGCAGCTCGACGCCGTGAGCCCGCGTTTCCGGCTGACCGGCGCTGGCCCCACCCGCGAGGCCGAGGTCGCGTTCATCGGGCACGGCCTGATGAAGGTGATCGGCGCGACCACGGACACGGAGGCCTGGGTGCTCTCCGTGCTGGCGCGCGATGCGACGGAGATGTTCGAGTTCGGCACCTGCACCGGTCGCACCACCTACCTGTGGGCACGAAACAGCCCGCCCGGCGCGCGCGTCACGACGCTGACGCTCGCGCCGGGCCAGGAGGACCGCTACTCGGTGGAGCCCGGCGACCGGGGGCTGGAGAGCCGCGTGGCGCTCAAGGAGATCCACGCCGGCCCCTTCCTCTACCAGGGGACCGACGTGGAGGAGAAGGTCACGCAGCTCTACGGCGACAGCAAGGCGTTCGACGAGACGCCGTACCGCGGCCGCTGCGACCTCATCTTCGTGGACGGCTCGCATGCCGCCTCGTACGTGCGCAGCGACACGGACAAGGCGCTGCGGATGCTGCGGCCGGGCGGATTGCTGCTGTGGCACGACTACTCACCCCACGTCCCCGGCGTGTTCGCCACCCTCAACGCGCTCGCGCGCCGGCTGCCGCTGGTGCACCTGGGCGGCACGACGCTCGTGGCGTACCGGGCCCCGTCGTGAGGTCCGCGCGTGGCTGACGGCGGCTACTTCCGGAAGGGATTCGGCCTCAAGGAGGTCATCCAGGGCGCGCTGACGGAGGACTACGCCAGCGCGCTGGTGGAGGAGGTGCGCGCCCGCGGCAACGTGCTCAGCGCGGGCGGCCTGACGGTGAAGCTGGCCAAGGAGTTCGGCTTCTGCTACGGCGTGGACCGGGCCGTCGAGTACGCCTACGAGAGCCGTCGCAAGTTCCCCGGCAAGCGGATCTTCCTGGTCGGCGAGATCATCCACAATCCGCACGTGAACGCGAAGCTCGCGGACATGGGGATCGTGATCATCGCGCGCTCCGCTGACGGCGCGTTCGATTTCGCGGGCATCACCCCGGACGACGTGGTGATCCTCCCGGCATTCGGCGTGACGAAGGGCGACTTCGACACGCTGCGGGCGCTGGGGTGCGTGCTGGTGGACACGACCTGCGGCTCGGTGCTCAACGTCTGGAAGCGCGTGGAGAGCTACGCGCGGGACGGATTCACCGCACTGATCCACGGCAAGTATGCGCACGAGGAGACGCGCGCGACCGCCTCCCAGGTGACCAAGTATCCGAACGGGAGGTACCTGGTGGTGCGGGACATGGCCGAGGCGCGGGACGTCTGCGACGTCATCGCGCGCGGCGACGCGGCGGCCGTGGGGCGGCTCGGCGAGCGGTTCCGCAAGGCTTCCTCGCCCGGCTTCGATTTCACGCGCGACCTCGAGCGGGTCGGCGTCGCGAACCAGACGACGATGCTGGCCGGGGAGTCGCTGGCGATCGCGGAGGAGGTGCGGAAGGCGTTCGCGGCGCGCTACGGAGAGACGGGAGCGGCGGAGCGGTTCCGCAGCTTCGACACCATCTGCTCGGCGACGCAGGACCGGCAGGACGCGATCCGGCTGATGCTGGACGAGGGGCTCGACGTGGCGGTGGTGATCGGCGGCTACAACTCCAGCAACACGAAGAACCTCGCGGCGCTGTGCGCGGACCGGATCCCGACGTTCCACGTGGAGGACTCGGCGTGCATGGATGCCGCGGCCCGCACGATCCGTCACGTGCCCGCCGGCTCCAGGGACGAGATCACCACCGCCGACTGGCTTCCGCCCGGCGATCTGGTCGTCGGCGTGACCGCGGGGGCGTCGACGCCCAACGTGAAGGTAGGCGAGGTGATCGGGCTGATCTTCGCGACGCGCGGCGTGGATGTCGGCGCGGCCCTCGCGCTCGCCCGATAGCCCGCACCCGGGGCCGTGGCGGGTCCACCTCGCCATGGTCCTGGTGCAATGCATCTTCTCGACGCTCCCCATCGCCACGAAGCTGGTCCTCTCGGCGGTCGAGCCGCGGGGCATCGCGACGCTGCGCATCGTCGGCTCGGCGGCGCTGTTCGCGTCGCTCAAGTGGAGCACGGGCAGCGAGCGGGTCACGGCGCCCCGGGACCTGGCCGCGCTGGCGGGGCTGGCGCTGCTCGGTGTCGTGGTCAACCAGGTGCTCTTCCTGGAGGGCGTGAAGCTCACGACCGCCGTTCACGCAAACATCCTGATCACCACGATCCCGGTCTTCACGCTGGCGGTGGCGCTGGTGCTGGGCCGCGAGCGGGCCTCGCTCTGGAAGCTGCTGGGCATCGTCTTCGCGGGCGCTGGCGCGGTGTACCTCATCGCCTCGCGCGGGGGCGGGATGGAGGGGGCGTCGGTGGCGGGGGATGCGCTGATCGCGGTGAACGCGCTCTTCTACTCGTCGTACCTGGTGCTGTCGAAGGACCTGCTGCGCCGCTACCAGCCCCTGACCGTCGTGACGTACGTGTTCCTGTTCGGCGCCCTGGTCGTGCTGCCGCTGGGCGTGCCGCCGCTGCTGCGGGTGGACGTGGCGGACCTCACGTGGCGCAAGCTGCTCGTCCTCGCGTACATCGTCGCCCTGCCGTCGTTCGTCGCGTACCTGCTCTCCATTTGGGCGCTGCGGCACACCGCATCGAGCCTGGTCGCGATGTACGTGTACATCCAGCCGGTGGTGACGGCGTTCCTGGCGCCGGCGGTGCTCGGCGAGCGGGTGACCGCGGGCTCCGGCGTCGCGGCGCTGCTCATCTTCGTCGGGCTCGCGTTCGCCACGTGGGGCGAGCAGGTCGCGGGGCGGCAGCTGGGCTCGGCGTTCCGGCCGCCGGCGGAGGGGGCCTGACGGAGGCGGGCCCGGGGGCACGGTCAGTGGAAGTCGTGGGATTCCACGTGCTCGGCGCCGGCGGCGGGGTCCAGAGCCACGAACGTCCTGCCGCGCACGTTGAGCACGGTCTGCTCCTCCTGGAGCACCCCGCGCACCAGCAGCAGCGGTGAGCGGACGATCGTCCGCCGGTTCGCCTCGAAGAGCTTGGGTGTGATGACGACGTTCACCAGCCCCGTCTCGTCCTCCAAGGTCACGAAACAGAACCCCTTCGCCGTCTGCGGCCGCTGCCGGCAGATGACGAGGCCGGCCACGGTGACGTGGTCGCCGTCGCGCCAGCGGCGCAACGCTGCGGCGGTGAGCACGCCCTCGGCGCGTAGCGCGGCGCGCATGTGGCGCAGCGGGTGGCCCGCGGGCGAGAGGCCGGTCACGCGGTAGTCGGCCTCGGTCAGCTGGACCGGGGTGAGCGGCGGCACGGGGGCGGGGCGGGGATCGGCCGCGATCGGCGCGAGCGGTCCCGCGGCGCCGCGCGCGTGCTTGAGGATCTCCCACAGCGCCGAGCGGCGGTCGGGCCACAGCGCGTCGAAGGCACCGGCCTCGGCGAGCGCGCGCAGCGGGGCGGTGCCGAGGCCGCTGCGTGTCACCCATTCCTCCAGTGTCGCCGGACGCTGTCCGTCCAGCAGCGGCTCGAGCCGCTCGCGGGCCTTCTCGCCGAGTCCCTTGATGTAGCGGAGCCCGATCCGGAGCGCGGGTCCGCCTTCTGTCGTGCAGTCCCACCCGCTCCGCATCACGTCCACGCCGCGCACCTCGACGCCGTGGCGCTTCGCGTCCTCGAGGATGGTGCCGGGGCCGTAGAAGCCCATCGGCTGTGCGTTGAGCAGCGCGCAGGTGAACTCCGCCGGATAGTAGTGCTTGAGGTACGAGGAGGCGTACACGAGGAGCGCGAAGCTCGCGGCGTGGCTCTCCGGGAAGCCGTAGTCGGCGAACGCCGAGATTTGGTTGAAGATGCGGCGCGCGGTGTCGGGGTCGATGCCGTTCTTCGCCATCCCCTCGACGAGCTTCGCGCAGATGCGGCCCATCCGCTCGTGGGAGCGCTTGTGGCCCATGGCGCGGCGCAGCTCGTCGGCCTCACCGGGGGTGAAGCCGGCGGCGGTGATGGCGACCTGCATCCCCTGCTCCTGGAAGAGCGGCACGCCGAGGGTGCGTTCGAGGATCGGTTCCAGCGCAGGGTGCGGGTAGGTGACCGGCTCCTCGCCGGCGCGCCGCCGCAGGTACGGGTGGACCATCTCTCCCTGAATGGGGCCGGGGCGGATCAGCGCGACCTCGACGACGAGGTCGTAGAAGCTGCGCGGCGCGAGGCGAGGGAGGGTGTTCATCTGCGCGCGCGACTCGATCTGGAAGACGCCGATGGTGTCGGCGCGGCAGATCATGTCGTACACCGCCGGGTCGTCCATCGGGAGCCGCGCGAGATCCACCACCACGCCGCGGTGGGTACGGATCAGCGTGATCGCCCGCTGGAGCAGGGTGAGCATTCCGAGGCCGAGGAGGTCGATCTTGATGAGCCGCACCGGATCGAGGTCGTCCTTGTCCCACTGGATGACGGTGCGCTCGTCCATCGCGGCCGGCTCGATCGGCACGACCTCGGCGAGCGGCCGCTCGGAGAGGACGAAGCCGCCGACGTGGATGGAGCGGTGGCGCGGCAGGTCGTGGAGCCGCTCGACGACGTCGGCGAGGCGGCGCACGCGCACGTCGTCGGGGTCGAGTCCTGCGGCGGCGGCGCCGCCCTCGCGCAGCGCCGTCGCCGTCTTCGCGGCGCTGTGGCGGTCGGCCTCCTCCGAGAGGCGGTCGGCCTGCTGGACGGAGAAGCCGAGAACGCGTGCGGCATCGCGCACCGCGGAGCGGCCCCGGAAGCAGATCGCCTCGCAGACCATCGCGGCGTGGTCGCGGCCGTAGCGCCGGTACACGTACTGGATGACCTGCTCGCGGTCCTGGTGCGCGAAGTCAATGTCGATGTCGGGTGCCTCGCGGCGGTCCTCGGAGAGGAACCGCTCGAACAGCAGCTCCATGCCGATCGGGTCCACGGCGGTGATGCCGAGGCAGTAGCAGACGGCGGAGTTGGCGGCCGAGCCGCGGCCTTGGGCGAGGATGCCGAGGCGGCTGGCCTCGCGCACGATGTCCCAGACGATCAGGAAGTAGCCGGCGAGGCCGAGGCGGCGGACGACGTCCAGCTCGTGCCGGATCTGCCGCCGGTGGCGCTCGGTGAGGCGGTCGCCGTAGCGCTCGTGCGCACCGGCGGCGACGAGCGAGGCGAGGTACTCGTCGGCGGTGACGCCGGGCGGGAGCGGGAACGCCGGCAGCGCGGGGGTGAGCCGGCCCATCCGGAAGGCGCAGCGCTCGGCGATGGCGCGGGTGGCGGCAAGCGCCTCGGGGTAGTGGCGCCAGCGGTGCGCCATCCGCTCGGGGCGCTTCAGGTACCACTCGGCGTTCGGGCGCAGCAGGGTGCCGGCCTCATCGAGGGTGGTCTGGTGGCGGAGGCAGGTAAGGACGTCGTGTACCAGCCTGCCCTTCGGCGTGGCGTAGTGCACGTCGTTGGTCACGACCCACGGCACGTCGAGCGCGCCGGCGAGGCCGATGAGCGCCGGCCCCAGGGCGCGCTCCTCGGCGAGGCCGTGATCCCAACACTCGACGGCGACGTTCCCGCGGAACAGCTCCGCCAGCCGACCGAGCCGAGCGCGGGCGCGGCGCTCGTCGCCCCGGGCGAGGAGCCGCGGAACCTCGCCGAACGGGCAGCCGGTCAGGCAGAAGAGTCCCTCGGCGTGTCGCTCGAGATCGGTCCAGGTGGCGCGCGGCTCGCCGCGCTCGCCGCTCCGGGCCAGGGTGATGAGCTGGGAGAGGTTCGCGTAGCCGGCGTCGTTCGTGGCCAGGAGTGTGAGATGCGAGGCGGCGCCGTCCCCGATGGTGAGTTCGAGGCCGATCAGCGCCTCGACGCCGTGCTCCTTGCCCGCTTCCGCCCAGCGCACGGCGCCGCCGAGGTCGTCGTGGTCGGTGAGCGCGATCGCCGGCATGCCGATCTCGGCCGCGCGGCGGACGAGGTCCTCGGGGTTGGAGGCACCATCGAGGAGAGAAAAACCACTATGACAATGCAGCTCGACGTAGTCGGCGGCTCCGTGCGTCCGTGCCTCCGCGCCTCCGTGCCCGGCCATCAGTCCCACCACCCCGCCAGGTACCACCGCGTGCCGCGCCGGAACAGCAGCCAGAGCATCCCGTCCCGTCCGCGGGCGCTGTAGTAATCGCGCGTGCCGGGCTCGGCGTCGCGGCGCCACCAGCGCGGGGCGAGGCGCTCGGGGCCGCTCCACGCGGTGACATCGGTCCACGTCTCGCCGTGGCGGAACGCCTCGAGTCCTGCGCGCGCCAGCCGCACGCGGATCGGTGCCGGCTCGGACAGCAACCGCAGTGCGGCGTGGGCGCCGGGTGCGGTGGGCGAATCGGGCTCGATGCACGAATCGGGTGCGATGCACGAATCGGGTGCGATGTGCGGCCCGAAGACGGGCTGAAGCCCGCTCTCGGCGACGGCACGCCCTGAAGGGCGGGCGCCGTCCGTCCGCCAGGCGCCGGCGTCCTCCGGCAGGTGCGTGTCGCGCGCCTCGGGGAGGGCGACGGCGTCCGCACCCTCGCGGCTCCGGATGCGCTCGAAGGCGGCCTCGAGGGCGGCGGGATCGGCCCAGCGGGGCGCGAGGAAGTCGCCCTGCTCACCGGAGGCGGGGACGGTGACGCTGGCGCGGAGGGCGAGCGCGGCGACCGGCTCGGGGAGTGCCCAGTCCTCGAGCGCGGCGCGCACGTGGTCGAAGAGCGCGTCCGGATGCGAAGTGGGACGAGCGGGGCGCACGGCCCGCTCGGCGCTCGTGCCGTCGTCGAGGGTGAGCGTGATGCCGAGTTCGTGCGCGGCGAGGGCGCGGTCCCGCAGGGTGCGGGCGAGCGCGCCGAGCGCGCCCTTCAGCACGAACAGCAGCGGCTCGGTGGTGGCGACGGGGCTGCCGAGGTCGCACGCCACGGCGGGCACGGCATCGTCGCGCGGTGCGACGGGGCCGCGCGTGTCGAGGCCGCGCGCCAGGCGGTGGCTGGCGAGGCCGGCGGGTCCGAAGCGCGACTCGACCTCACCGGGCTCGAGCGCGGCGAACTGGCCGATGGTACACAGGCCGAGGGCGTGCAGCGTGTCGGCGAGGTCCTCGTCGAGGCCCAGGAGGCCGATCGGGTACGGCGCCAGGGACTCGGCGTCGCGGCCCCGGGGGATGATGCGGGCGGGAGAGCGGAAGAGCGGGAGAGCGGGAGAGCGGAACGTCGCGGCGTAGGCGGTGATCGCGGAGTCGGCGATGCCGATGCGGACGGGGCCGAAGCCGAGGCCGCGGGCGATGTCGAGCAGCCGCCTGGCGAGCCGGCGCTCGTCGCCGAGCCCTGCGGCATCCACCCACCAGATACCATCACGGTGCGCCTGTGCGGCTGTGC
>CAYLJK010000114.1:0-7596 GCA_964383975.1 uncultured Gemmatimonadales bacterium
TTCCCCCGGGTCGCGGGCGTGGCGGTGGGGGCGGGTGGGGGGCGGCGCGGGGGTTTTTTTAGGGGGGGGGGCGGGAGGGAAGAGCGCCGGGCTCCGGATTCGCGGCCGGCGCTCTCCCGCTGTCCCGCGTGCTCGCCTAGCTGATGAACCCCGACAGCGTGATCCGCACCGTCGGCAGGTTCGTGAACGTCACCTGGCTCTGCGCGTAGGTCGCCGGACCCGCGCCGGCCACCTTGTCCGACGCGAACGCCACCGAGCCGCTCATCGAGCCGACGCGGTAGTTGCAGGTGATCTGCTGCGCGGAGCAGTCGGTGCCGCTCCCCGGGAAGCTCGAGCCGCTGAGGACGAAGTTCCCGCTGGTCGCGACGTACACGGACGCCGTCGAGCGGGTGTAGTACATCCCGAGGGCGTAGGGATCCGTCTCGCTCGCGAACGAGTAGGTGCCGTTGCCGACCGGTGTCGCCGTCTCGGTGAAGGCTCCGGCGAACAGCACTTCGTCCACCGTCTCCGCCTGCGCGTTCAGGCCGTCCCACGCGACGACGGCGGTGAACGTGCCGGGGAACTGCGCGTCGTTCACGATGACCTGGATGCCGACCGCGCCCTCGTAGCTCGTCGCCCGCACACCCTGGAGCGAGGCGTTGATCGCGTCGCGGACCGCGCCGCTCATGAGCGCCGCCGATCCGGCGCCCAGCGAACCGACCTGGTTCGTGAACTGGAGCGCGAGGGCGCCGTACACGCCCACGCCCAGGCCGGCCGTGGCGTCAATGTCCGTCAGGGCGTTGGACAGGACCTGCCGCTGCTGTGTCGTGATGGTCGTCCCGCCGGGGCCGCTCGAGTCGCTGCACGCGGCAGCGAGGGCGAGCACACCAAGGGCGAGAACGCGAACGGTCTTGCGCACCGAGCAGTCTCCGGTTTGGGGGTGGCCCAGAATGTAGGGGACCGGAGCGCATTAGCAACGGCCGCCACTACCACCGCCTTGTGACGCCCGTCACGAGACCTCCGCCGCCGCGACAAAACGCCCCACGATCGCCCCCGCGGGCTCGATGGCGTGAATCCCAGCCACGCTCCGACCGGCCTGCCAGTACTCCCCGGTGCAGGACCCGGTCACGGAGTCCCGCTTCATCCGGCGCAGGGAGCGGAGGGCATAGAGAGTCCGCATCCAGGTCCGGGTGCGGCGGCCCCGGAACAGGAGCCGCGCGAGGGGGCCGATCGTGGTGCCGATCCGCTCGACGTAGGGGGTGCGGATGACGGCCAGCGGCACGCCGGTCACCCGTTCGGTGAGGACGACGTCGTCCTCCCCCGCCTCCACGATCGCCTGCTTGTAATCCGCGCGGGCGCTGCACTCCGGGGTCGCGATGAAGCGGGTCCCCATCTGCACGCCGGCATAGCCCATCCGCAGCGCGGCGACGAAGTCAGGCGCATCCCCGATCCCGCCGGCGCACACCACCGGCAGCCCCAGGTCGCCGACCTCGGCGAGCAGCTCGGCCGCGCTCTTCGGCCCCGCGTGCCCTCCCGCGCGGCGGTTCACCGCGATGAGGCCGTGCACGCCGCCGTCCACCGCCTTCAGAGCCCAGCGCCGCTCGGTGACGTCGTGATACACGCGGCCGCCGGCCGCGCTCACGCGTTCCACCACCCAGCGCGGGTTGCCGAGCGAGGTGATGAAGAACCGGACCCCTTCCTCCAGCGCCACGTCCACCCAGCGCTCCATCCGCTCGTGGTAGCGCCGCGACGACCGCTCGATGAGGGCGTTCATGCCGATGGGGCGGCCGCCGGCGAGGCGCATCGTGAGCCGCAGCCCCTCGCGGAAGTCGTGACCGTGCACGTAGGTGAGCGAGACCGGCTGCACGATACCGATGCCGCCGGCCGCCGAGGCGGCGGCGACCAACTCGGGGTTGGAGCACGGGTACATGGCGCCGCAGACGATCGGCCAGCGGATGCCCGCGTCGCGGGTGAGGGCGGTCGCGAGGTTCATCGGCGAGACCGAGGGGACGCGGGGGAGTTGCGCATGGGACGCGTGGCTCCGGATCATTCGAGGTGCTGCCGACCCCGAAGGTAAGCGCCCTGCTCGCCGTCTGCCTGGCGGCGACCCCGGCCGCGCTCGCGTCCCAGGAGGCGGCGCCGCTGCGCGTCCTCTCCTTCAACGTGCGCTACGGCACCGCCGCCGACGGCCCGAACGCGTGGCCGCTGCGCCGCGCCGTCGTGGCCGACCTGCTCCGCCGCCAGGCGCCCGACGTGGTCGGGCTCCAGGAGGCCCTGCGCTTCCAGCTCGACGAGTTGCGCGCCGACCTGCCCGGCTACGGGGAGGCCGGCGTGGGGCGGGACGACGGGCGCACCGCCGGCGAGTACGCCGCCATCCTCTTCCGCCTCGACCGCCTGGAGCTGCGCGCCTCTGGGACGTTCTGGTTCTCGGACACCCCCGAGGTCCCGGGTTCGCGCTCGTGGGGTAACCGCGTGACCCGCATCGCGACGTGGGCCCGACTCCGGGAGCGCGCCGGCGGCGCGACGTTCTGGGTCTTCAACGTGCACCTCGACCACGAGTCGCAGGCCTCACGTGAACGGAGCGCGGAGTTGGTGCTGCGGCGCATCGCGGCTCGTGGGGACGACGCCCCCGTCATCGTGACCGGGGATTTCAACGCCGGCGAGCTGAACCCGGCGGTCCGGGCGATGACCGCGGTGCTGCGCGACACGTACCGTGCCCGGCGCCCCGCGGACGCGGTCGCCGGCACCTTCCACGGCTTCCGCGGCGATTCGACGGGCGAGAAGATCGACTTCGTCCTCACCACGCCGGACGTCGTCACGCTCGACGCGGCGATCGACCGCACGCGCGGCCCGGACGGCGTCTGGCCCTCCGATCACTTCGCGGTCCTCGCCGTCGTGCGGCTCCCGGCCCCGCCGCGGGACGTGGAGGAAGCGGTGCTCCCCGACGCGCTGGACGCGATCGTCGTCCGGGCCACGCGCACCGAGCGCCGCGTCGGCGACGAGCCGCTCCGCGTCGAGGTGGTGGACGCCGAGGAGATCGCCGAGAAGGTGGCGATGACACCCGGGGACGTGGCGATGCTGCTCAACGAGACCGGCGGCCTGCGCGTCCAGAGCACCGCGCCCGCGGTCGGCCGCGCCACGGTGCGCGTCCAGGGGATGCCCGGCCGCTACACGCTGCTGCTCGCCGACGGCCTGCCGCTGCACGGCGAAACCGGCGCCCTCGACGTCACGCAGGTCCCCCCGATGGACCTCGCGCGCGTCGAGGTGGTGAAGGGCATCGGTTCGGCGCTGTACGGCGGCGCGGCGCTGGGCGGTGTCATCAACCTCGTCTCGCGCCGCCCCGACGGCGCGCGGGAGCTGCTGCTCAACGCCGGCAGCCTCGGCGCCGTGGACGCGACGCTCTGGTGGGCCGGCCGCTCGCGCTGGTCGCTGCTGCTGGGCGCCCACACCCAGCCGCGCCGCGACCGCGACGGTGATGGCTGGGCGGACCTCCCGGGCTACCGGCGCCTGGTCGTGCGGCCCCGTCTGCACCTGGGGGAAGGGACCGCGCGCTCCCTGATGGCCACGGCCGGCCTGCTCGCCGAGGAGCGCGGCGGCGGCACGCTCCCCGGCCGCCTCGCGCCGGACGGCGCGCCGTGGGCGGACTCCCTGACGACCGTGCGCGCGGACGCCGGGCTCGTCGCGCGCGCGCTCACGCCGGGCGGATGGCTCCTCGCGGCGCGCGGCTCGGCCGCCGGCACGTTCCGCGGCCGGCGACTCGGCGACGTCGTCGAGCCCGACAGCCGCTGGCTCGGCCTCGCGGAGGCCATGGCCAGCCGCGCCGCCGGGCGCGTGACGTGGCTCGCGGGCGCCGCGCTGGCGGTGGACGCCTTCCGCTCGGACTCGGCGCCGGCGTTCGACTACGACTACGTGGTCCCCGGCCTCTTCGGCCAGGCGGAGTGGGCGCCGACGGCGCGGGTCGGTCTCGCGGTCAACGCGCGCGCCGACCACCACAGCCGGTTCGGCTGGCTCCTCTCGCCGCGCCTCTCGGCCCTGCTGCGGCTCGGCGGCGGGTGGACGCTGCGCGCGTCGGGAGGTACCGGCTCGCGGGGCCCGACGCCGTTCGTCGAGGAGACCGATGCGGTCGGGTTGCGGCCGTTCGTCGCACCGTTCGACGTGCGGCGGGAGCGCGGCGCCGCCGGCTCCCTGGACGTGGGCGGCGTCCTCGGCGCCGTGGAGGTCAGCGCGACACTGTTCGCGACCCGCGTGTCACGGCAGGTGTTCGCGCACGGGCTCGGAGTGCCGGCACCGCAGCCGCCGCCGTCACCGGCGCCGAGACTCGCGAACAGCGAGGGGGCGACACGCACCCGCGGCGCGGACCTGCTGGCGCGCTGGCGTCGCGGCGCGGTCGGCGTGACGGCCAGCTACACCCACGTGGACGCGAAGCGCGAGCGGTGGATCGGGTACACGGACCCGGTCCCGCTCGTTCCGCGGCACCAGGGCGGCGTGGTCGCCGCGTACGAGCGGGAGGGGACCCGCGTCGGGTGGGAGCTGTATCTCGTCGGACGGCAGGCTCTGGAGGACGATCCGTACCGCGCGCGGAGCCGGGGCTACGCCGTCACCGGCGTGCTGGCGCAGCAGCGCCTCGGGGCGGCGCAGCTGTTCGTCAACCTCGAGAACCTGACCGACGTGCGCCAGACCCGCTGGCAGCCGCTGGTGCGCCCGGCGCGCTCGATGCTCGACGGCTGGACCACCGACGCGTGGGCGCCGCTCGACGGGCGCACCGTCAACGGCGGCGTCCGGCTGCGCTTCTAGCGGGGCAGGTTGGTGAGCTCCGTCCCCGCCGTGGCCAAGTACCCGGAGGCGGTCCGCAGGTCGTCGCTCCTCGTGGCGCGCGGCTTCACGCGGTCCCGCGGAACGGCGTCGCGCAGCACGCTGACGGCCCCGCCGAGGTAATTGCTCACCCGTTCCATCTGGAGCGAGTACTGGACCCCGGGCTCGTAGCGGAAATCGGCGCCGCCTGCCGTGGCCGCGTCCAGGGCAGCGTGCCATCGGGCGGCGAATTGCGCGTACTGCCGAGCGCGCCGCTGCGCGGCACCGTCCGCGGCACTCGTGTCCACCGGCCCCTCGGCGAAGCCGAGCAGCGTGGTGCGGTTATTGCGGATGAGGGCGTTGAGCGTCCGGTGCAGGGCACGCGCGTTCCGGATCGGGGAGAGGTCGTCCGCCTTGGCGAACGTCGTCGTGTCCGGCGCGGGCGGGCCCGCGACGACGTAGGCGAGCGAGTCGCGCACGAACTGCGCGCGCGTCTCGGCGTTGTGGCTGGAGAAGTACCAGTACGCGGCGCCGCCGCCGGCCACGAGCACCAGGAGCCCGACCAGCAGGAGCAGCCGGCCCTTCCGCGCCGCCTCCTCGGGCGAACCGCTCTCCTTCCGCGCGGCGCCCGGCCCCTGCTGCAGGCAAACGGGGCAGCCGGCCTCCTTGGCGTTATCGTACACCCGACCGTGGGTGGGACAGCGGACCAGTGCCAACGGACCTCCTCGCAGTGCGGGTAGAATGACCACGGGGCCCTCGCCGATGCAACTGCTGGAAATGGCCGGGCGGTGTGGACCGCCTGTCGTGCTCCTGGAGGATGGCCTGGGGACGGGAGCGACCATCCTCGCCTGGGGGGCGAAGGAGCGGCTGCGCCTGCCGTGGGCCGACGTTCATCTCGGTGCGCTGGAGTCGTTCGACCCGGGCGACGGGTGGATCGGCGCCATCGCCTACGACCTCGGCCTGCCGCCCAGGGCCGTGCGGCGCGATCCGGTGCTGGAGGTGCCGGTGGTCGAGCTGTTCCGGCCGGAGCGGACGGTGGTGGTGAAGAGCGGGGAGCGTGGAGCGCGAGCCTCCGTGCCTCCGGGCCTCCATGCCTCCGTGCCCGCTCTCGTCACGAGCCAGCTCACCTTCGAGGCGTCGGTCCGCCGGGCCCTCCGCCACATCCGCGACGGCGACATCTACCAGGCGAACCTCTCGGTCGCCCACCGCGTGCCGCTCGTGGGCACCGCCTGGGACGCGTACCTCCGGCTGCGGGCCATCAACCCCTCGCCGTGGATGGGGTATGCCGACTTCGGCGACTGGCAACTGGTCTGCGGGTCGCCGGAGTTGCTGGTGGAGGTGCACGGGATGCGCGCGACGGCGCGGCCGATCGCCGGCACGCGGCGCCGCCGTGGGGATCCGGCGCACGACGCCGCGATGCGGGCCGAGCTGGAGGGGGACGAGAAGGAGGCCGCCGAGCACGTGATGCTCGTGGACCTCGCGCGCAACGACCTTGGTCGCATCGCGCGTTACGGCTCCGTACGCGTCGCAGCGTTCCGGCGCATCGAGGTGTACTCCCACGTGATGCACCTGGTGAGCGACGTGGAGGCGGAGCTGCGACCGGGGCTGCGTCCCTGGGACGCCTTCCGCGCGCTCTTCCCCGGCGGCACCATCACCGGCTGTCCGAAGATCCGCGCGATGGAGATCATCGCCGACCTCGAGCCCGTGGCCCGCGGGATGTACACCGGCGCGCTCGGCTGGTGGGAGCGGGACGCCGGCCAGTGGAACATCCTCATCCGGTCAGCCGTCGTGCGCGGCCGCGAGGCGGTGCTCCAGGCGGGGGCCGGCATCGTCGCCGACAGCGATCCGGAGCGCGAGTGGAAGGAATCGCTGCGCAAGGCCGCCGCGCTGCGCGCCGCGTTCGGGGCCCAGGCGTGATCGGGGTCCTCGAGACGATCCGGGTCCGCGGCGGCGCGACGCCGCTCCTCCCGCGCCACCAGGCGCGGCTCGCCGACGCCTGCCGCGTCCTCGGCATCGGGAAGGCGCCGGAGCTCGCCGACGTCATCGCCCGCGCGCCCGTCGGCGCGGATCTCGCGCTGCGCGTGGTCGCCGGCGGCGGCGGGGCCGTCGAGGTGCAGGCCCGCGCGGTTCCCGAGGTCCCGGTGATCCGCCTGCGCCGCGCGCGGGTCACGCACCTCCCGTATCCCTACAAGACCACCGACCGGCTGGTCTTCGACCTCGCGCTCGCGGAGGCGGGAGCGGGGGAGGAGCCGGTCCTGCTCACGCGGGAGGGGATGGTGGCCGAGGGGGCGGTGACGAGCGTGTTCTTCTGGGACGACGACGTGCTGTGCACGCCGGCCCTCGACCTCGGGATCTTGCCGGGGGTCGGACGGGCACGGGTCCTGGAGCTGGCCCAGGAGCGGGGCGCCGAGGTGCAGGTCGGCCACTACGGCTGGGCGGCCCTGGCGGCGCGTCCGGCGTTCGTCGTGAACGCGGTCCGGGGGATCGTCGAGGCGATGGGCCCGGGCGGGCTGGGGACGCTCCGCTACCCCCCGACGCTGGCGCTCCAGGCCGCATTCTGGGGCTGATGCGGTCGATTGCCCCGGCTCGCGCTTTCTTGAGCGACTCGGCGGGCACGGCCGCAGTGGACGACCGTGCGCCGGTGCCTGCCGTTCACCCCCTCTGCTTGAGCCTGCCCCGCCGCCCGACTACTTTTCGTAGTTCCGGGGGCCGGCCTCCAGGAGCCGTGGTGGCTGTAGCTCAATCGGTCAGAGCGCTGGACTGTGGCTCCAGAGGTTGCGGGTTCGATTCCCGTCAGCCACCCCTTACCATACCCGGCTGCGAACC